>JANOED010000290.1:0-18260 GCA_031413035.1 Leifsonia sp.
GGGAACTGACGTTGACGACAAGGTAGTCGGCAAGCGGCGCCAGGATCCGAGTGCTCTCGAGATAGTCATCGATTGAGGCATCCACATCGACAACCCGTGACTTGCCGATGTTGACGCCGATAACCGGACGCGGTCGACGCACTCTTGCCTTCGCAAGCACGCGCGCTGTTGCCGCGGCGCCGTGGTTATTGAAGCCCATTCGATTGATCACGGCCCGATCGGGGATCAGCCGAAAGAGTCGAGGCTTGCTATTGCCCGCCTGCGGTCGCGCCGTGATGGTGCCGACTTCCACATGGCCGAAACCCAGTTGCCCGAGTCCGCGGATGGCGGTGCCCTCTTTGTCGAAGCCTGCGGCCACACCGAACGGCGACTCAAAGTCAAGTCCGAGCGTCGTGACACTCAGCGCGGAATCCGGTCGCGTGACTCGGCGAACCAAAGCCCCCAG
The DNA here is from genome assembly GCA_031413035.1 of Leifsonia sp. Classification (GTDB taxonomy): domain Bacteria; phylum Actinomycetota; class Actinomycetes; order Actinomycetales; family Microbacteriaceae; genus Rhodoglobus. The sequence goes on from JANOED010000290.1 coordinate 446, forward strand.
ACCCAGAACGGGCAACGCACGGATCACCCCGACGGCCAACGTGTGGGCGCGTTCGGCATCGAGCCGTGAAAGAACCTGGGAGAACAGAAGCCGGTACATGCTGAGCCAAGGGTACCGTTCAGGTGGGCGGTGCCTCCGCGGGGCCGTGGTGGTCGACCCGCAAGCCCGTGATCGCGACCTCGAAGTCTTCAAGGGAATCGAAAGCCTGATACACGCTGGCGAATCTGAGGTAGGCGACCTCATCGAGTTCACGCAGTGGTGTCAAAATCGCGAGTCCGATTTCATTAGCCTCAATCTGCGCTGCGCCGGTCGCCCGAATTGTCTCCTCGACCTTCTGGGCCAGCACTGCTAGGTCAGTGTCGGTCACGGGTCGACCTTGGCAGGCTTTGCGCACGCCCGAAATGATCTTCTCCCGACTGAATGACTCAATGACACCGTTGCGCTTAACCACACTGAGGCTTGCCGTTTCTGTCGTTGAGAATCGACGACCACACTCGGGGCACTGGCGCCGGCGGCGAATTGAGAGACCGTCATCGCTGGTGCGCGAGTCGATAACGCGGCTGTCTGGATGCCGGCAGAAGGGGCAGAACATGGTCTGCCCACAATACGCCTAGCCGCGTTCGAAGCGCGCGGTGATCGCCTCACCGTGCGCAGGCAGGTCTTCCGCGAGGCTCAGCGCCACGATGCGGGATGCGACCGACTGCAGCGCAGATCGGTCATAGCTGATCACCTGCTGCGGCCGCAGGAAGGTGTGGGCGCCTAAACCGGATGCGAACCGGGCTTGACCGCCGGTCGGCAGAACATGGTTCGAGCCGGCCAAGTAGTCACCCAAGCTGACGGGTGATTGCGATCCGAGAAAGATCGCTCCGGCGCTGTCGATCAGGGCGAGCAGATCGGAGGAGTTCTCGGTCTGGATTTCAAGGTGCTCGGGACCATACGCATTGCTGAACTCCACTGCCGCGAGCATGACTGCGACGATGACGATCGCAGACTGCTGACCGGTGAGCGCAGTGCGAACGCGATCAGCGTGCCGAGTAGTTGCCGCGACCCGCACGACCTCGGCTGCAACGGCCTGTGCGAGGTCGGCCGAGTCGGTAACGAGTACCGCCGCCGCGAGTTCATCGTGCTCCGCCTGACTGACCAGGTCGGCGGCAATTAGCGCCGGATCAGCAGTGGAGTCCGCAATGATGAGGATCTCGGTCGGACCAGCCTCAGAATCGATGCCGGTTACACCGCGCACGAGCCGCTTAGCGGCCGCGACGTAGACGTTGCCGGGACCGGTGATGACGTCGACGGGTTCAAGGCCCAGATCGGGAACACCGTATGCGAGTGCGCCGATCGCTCCAGCCCCGCCCATCGCGTAGATCTCATCGACGCCAAGAAGGCCAGCAGCGCCAAGAATCGTGGGATGCACCCCGCCACCGAAGGCGCGTTGCGGGGGTGAGGCGAGGGCGATCGACGACACACCCGCCACCTGAGCAGGAACCACATTCATGACCACGCTGGATGGGTACACCGCCTTGCCGCCGGGCACATAGAGGCCGACTCGGGCGACCGGCCGCCAGCGCTGGATGACCTCGGCGCCCGGTGCGAGCTGGGTGACGGTTGTGGGCGGAACCTGAGCCCGCGTCGTCGTGGTGACGCGCTCAATGGCGACCTCAAGCGCTTCACGTACTTCGGGTCCCAGGGAGCGAATGCCCGCCCTGATCTCTGCCGCAGGCACAAGAACCTGCTGCGGCCGCACCCCGTCGAGCCGCTCCGCCTGCTCAAGGAGGGCGTCAACGCCACGAGCCCGGACGTCGGCAATGAGGCTTGCAGCCGTATCGGCCGCGGCCGAGACATCAGTCGCGGCCCGGGGCACCAGAGTCGCCCACCGGGCTTTGCTCGGGGCGGTCCCGCGAGTATCGATGGTGTGCATCATGGCGTGACCATGCTAGTTCGTCGTCACTGGGGAATAACGTCGGCCCGTCGGTGCTTGACTGTGCTTGTCATGACAGAGCACGAAATCGAACCGTCAACCGGCCGCGAGGCCTTCATCCAGACCTTCCGCAGGCATGCGGCAGGTGTTGCTGCGATTACATCGGTAACCCCGGATGGTCGTCCGGTCGGGTTCACTGCGACATCACTCGCGTCGCTGGCGGTCTCGCCCCCACTCGCAACATTCAACATGGCGCAGATCTCGAGCGCGTGGGCCGCAATGACAGTGGGCAATCGCGTTGTGATTCACACTCTCGGCCCACGAACCCGCGCCTTGGCAGAGAAGATGGCGGCTGACCACGACGAACGATTCTCTGGTGACCACTGGCATCCCGGACCGCACGGTCTCCCCGTTCTCGACGGCGTTACCGCCTGGATGATCGGGCGCATCATCGAGGTGGTGCCCGTTCGCACCAACGCCGTGGTCATCGTCGAGATCGAGAGCGGCGAGCTCGGAGCGATGGATGCCGCCCTGCTCTACCACGAACGCCGCTACCACCAACCCGGCGAGCTACCCAACTAGGCCAAACAGTTGGGCCCGAGGAGAGTCTTCAGCTCCCCGTAGAGGTCGGCGGACACTGCCACGGGGTAGGGAATCTCGAAGACCCGCGCGTTCGAACCCTTGAGCAGCCTGAGCCGTACCTCACGCTCGCCTTCGTGCCGAATGAGTACGTCGTAGAGGGAGGCGATCACATCCGTCGTCGCGCGGTGCTCCGGTAGCGAGACGATCACGGGGCCGGTTGAAAGCCCTGGACCGGTATCTGGGCTGAACATGCTGACGGCGTGAAGGTTCATCCCGTCGTCGCGCATGCTCACGCGGCCGCGGATGACGACGATAGCGTCGTTGGCCAGCCCAGGCGAGAACTCTTGGTACGTCTTGCCGAGGAACATAACGTTGATCTCCCCGGCAAAGTCCTCGACAGTAACCATCCCGTACTGGTTGCCGCTGTTGCGGGCGACGCGGTGCTGGACGCTGGTGATGAGGCCAGCGATCGTGACCTGCTCGCCGTCGCCGGCAACATCTCCGCCGAGGAGCTCCGTGATTGACGCAGTCTGGTGCTTAGCGAGCTGCGATTCTAGGCCGGCCAAAGGGTGATCCGAGACGTAGAGGCCGAGCATCTCACGTTCGAAAGCAAGTTTGTCGCGCTTGGCCCACTCTGGGCGATCGGGCACGTGGTCGACATTCTCGGGTTCGTCCCACAGGCTGTCAAAATCGAATCCGACTTGGCCGTTGGCCTCGTTGCGCTTGACACTGACCGCCGAGTCGACGGCATCCTCATGGATTTCGAGGAGCGCTCGTCGGGTCGCACCCAGCGAGTCAAACGCGCCCGCCTTGATAAGGGACTCGACGGTGCGCTTATTCGCGACCTGGATCGGGACCTTGCGCAAGAAATCGTGAAAGCTTGTGAAACGACCCTTCTCTTGCCGGGCGCGCGCCATGAGTTCGACGACAGCGAACCCGACGTTGCGCACTGCACCCAGCCCGAAACGCACATCGCCATTGGTCGCGGTGAAGTCAACGCTCGACTCGTTAACATCGGGAGCTAGTACGCGGATACCCATCCGACGACACTCACTCAGATACATCCCGAGCTTGTCTTTAGAGTCGCCGACGCTGGTAAGCAGCGCGGCCATGTATTCGGCGGGATGGTTGGCCTTCAGGTATCCCGTCCAGTAGCTGAGCACCCCGTAACCGGCGCTGTGCGCCTTGTTGAAGGCGTAGTCGGCGAAGGGCATGAGGGTGTCCCACAACACCTTCACGGCCCCCTTGGTGTAGCCATTGTCGACCATGCCTGACTCGAAGTCTGCGAACAGCTTGTCGAGTTCGCTCTTCTTCTTCTTGCCCATTGCACGGCGCAGCACATCGGCCTGACCGAGCGTGAAGCCCGCAACCTTCTGGGCCACGCTCATGACCTGCTCTTGGTAAACAATGAGGCCGAAGGTGCTGCCAAGAATCTCTCTCAGTGGCTCCTCAAGCTCGGGATGGATCGCATCGACAGCCTCGAGACCGTTCTTACGCAGCGCGTACTTGGTGTGCGAGTTCATGCCCATCGGACCTGGACGATAAAGAGCGATGACAGCCGAGATGTCTTCGAAGTTCGTCGGTTTGAGCTGCTTGAGCAGTGCACGCATCGCAACACCGTCGAGCTGGAAAACCCCCAGTGTTTCGCCGCGCGCGAGGAGGTCGTAGGTCGGCTGATCGGCGTCGAGGTCGAGGTCCTCGATTTTCAACGTGGAACCGGTGTTTGCCTCGATCATGCGCAGCGCATCTTCAATCACCGTGAGGTTGCGCAGGCCGAGGAAGTCCATCTTGAGCAGGCCCAAGTCTTCCAGTGGCGGCTGGTCGAACTGGGTGATGATCGCCCCGTCGTCTTCGCGCTTCATGATCGGCAGGACATCGATCAGTGGTTCGGCAGACATGAGTACACCCGCGGCGTGCACGCCCCACTGGCGCTTGAGATTCTCGATACCCTTCGCCGTCTCGAAGACCTGCGCAGCTTCAGCGTCGGTCTCGATCAGGGCGCGGATGTCGCTTGCCTCCTTATAGCGCTCGGCATCCTTGTCGTAGATGTCGCTGAGCGGCATGTCCTTGCCCATGATGGGTGAGGGCATCGCCTTGGTGAGCTTCTCCCCCACCGCGTAGGCCATTCCGAGCACGCGGGCCGAATCTTTCAGCGCCTGTTTGGCCTTGATGGTGCCATACGTGACGATCTGGGCGACACGGTCGTCACCGTACTTCTCGGTGACATACCGGATGACCTCGGGGCGGCGGCGGTCATCGAAATCCACATCGACATCGGGCATCGACACCCGCTCAGGGTTGAGGAACCGCTCGAAGATCAGGCCATGGGCAAGCGGGTCGAGTTCGGTGATGCCCATCGCGTACGAGGCCATTGACCCGGCGGCAGACCCTCGGCCGGGACCGACACGGATGCCCTGGGCCTTCGCCCAGGCGATGAAGTCGGCTACGACGAGGAAGTAACCGGGGAAACCCATCTGCGTGATGACGTCGACCTCGTACTTGGCCTGAGCGAGGTGCGCGTCACTCGGTCCCTGTGGGTAGCGGCGTTTCATTCCCGCCGTGACCTCCTTCTCGAACCAGCTTGCCTCGGTCTCGCCCTCAGGAACCGGGAACCGGGGCATGAGGTCGCGCTTCTCGAACGACACCTCGCAACGCTCGGCGATCAGCAGCGTGTTGTCGGAGGCCTCGGGATAGTCCCTGAAGAGAGAGCGCATTTCCGCCGCCGACTTGAGGTAAAACTCGTCGGAGTCGAACTTGAAGCGGTTGGGGTCGTCAAGGGTGGTTGCTGACTGAACGCACAAGAGCGCTGCGTGGGCGGTCGCGTCGTGCGCGTGCGTATAGTGCAGGTCGTTCGTCGCAACGAGCGGAAGGTCGAGCTCCTTCGCAAGCCGGATCAGATCGCGCATGGTGCGCTTCTCGATCTCGATTCCGTGATCCATGATCTCGGCATAGAAATTGCCCGGCCCGAAGATGTCGCGGAACTCTGCGGCTGCCTTCTTTGCTTCCTCGTACTGTCCGAGTCGCAACCGGGTCTGCACTTCACCACCGACGCATCCGGTTGTCGCGATAATCCCCTTCGCATACCGACTGAGGAGTTCCCTGTCCATCCGTGGCTTGAAGTAGTAGCCCTCGATGGAGGCGAGCGACGAGAGGCGGAAGAGGTTGTGCATGCCGTCGTTGTTCTCCGACAACAAGGTCATGTGGGTGTACGAGCCCGAGCCCCCCACATCGTCCTGGGCCTGAGCGCTGGTGCCCCAGCGAACACGGGTCTTATCTGTGCGGTGGGTACCCGGGGTGATGTATGCCTCGGTCCCGATGATCGGCTTGACGCCGACTGAAGTGGCCTGTTTCCAGAAGTCGTAGGCACCGAACACGTTGCCGTGGTCTGTGACCGCCACAGCAGGCATCCCCTGCGCCGACACCGCGGCCATGAGTTCGCCTACTCGGGCAGCGCCATCCAGCATGGAGTACTCGCTGTGCACGTGGAGGTGCACGAAGGAGTCTTTGGATGCCACAGAACGTCTCTTCGGTTGCGGGTGGACTTCCACAATAGGTGGAGCCCTAGACACCATCCCAGTTGACGCGCCCTAGTCCCCGCGAAGCACCTCAAGTGCGTGTTGAAGGTCGGCGGGGTAACCACTCTCGAACTCCACGGGATCGCCCGAGGCCGGGTGCGCAAAACCTAGTCGCTTGGCGTGCAGCCACTGCCGGGTCAGGCCGAGGCGGGCCGAGATAGTGGGGTCAGCGCCGTACATGGCGTCACCGACACACGGATGCCGCTGCGCAGCCATGTGCACCCGAATCTGGTGGGTTCGTCCCGTCTCCAGCTCAATCTCAAGCAGTGCCGCCGACGGGAATGCCTCGAGAGTCTCGTAATGGGTAACGCTGGGCTTACCGTCTGCGGTAATCGCAAACTTCCAGCTGGCGCCGGGGTGCCGACCGATTGGGGCGTCAATGGTTCCGGCGAGCGGGTCAGGGTGACCCTGCACGACGGCATGGTAAACCTTCGTTACCTCACGATCGTGAAATGCGCGTTTGAGTGCCGCGTACGCTCTTTCACTCTTTGCCACGACCATCAGCCCGCTTGTGCCGACGTCGAGTCGGTGAACGATACCGGCACGCTCCGCCGCGCCTGAGGTTGCAACGCGATACCCGGCCCCTGCAAGGGCACCGAGAACCGTTGGACCGTTCCAGCCGACACTCGGGTGCGCCGCAACTCCGGCAGGCTTATCCACCACGATGATCTCGTCATCGTCGTAGACGACCCGGAGATCGGACACCACGACGGGCACGATCGTCGGCTCGACTCTCGGTGCCCAGGTGACGACGAGCCATCCGCCGGCGGTCAGCCGATCTGACTTGCCCAGTACCGCGCCGTTGAACTCCACCCCGCCGAGTTCGGCGACCTCGGCCGCGAAGGTGCGGGAGAATCCGAGCAACTTGGCGATTGCGGCATCCACCCGCTCACCGGCGAGTCCCTCGGGTACGGGGAGGCTGCGGGACTCCATTGCGCTACGGCGTGGCTTCGGTGTCCGCCGCCGGACTCGGTGCGGGCTTTCGGCCTACTCGCTGTCCGTCCAGACCAATGCCTCGCAGAGTGAGAATGATGAACAAGCCCATCGACGAGACGATCGCAATGTCGGCGATATTGAATATGGCGGGGAATCCCCAGACCTGGATGAAGTCGACAACGTAGCCTCTGCCAAAACCGGGCTCGCGCGTGAGCCGATCAGTCAAGTTGCCGAGATTGCCGCCCAGAAGCAATCCGAACAGTACGGCCCATGCCACCGAGCGGATGCGCCGGGCGAAGATCACGATGAAGATCGCGACCGCGGTCGCAATGATGGCGAAGATCCAGGTCGTTCCGCTGCCGAGGGAGAAGGCCGCACCCGGGTTCTCGACGTACCGAAACTGAAGCAGCTGGCCCAAGATTTCGACCGGCTCGCCCAAGGTGAGGTTCTCGACGACGAGGTACTTGCTGACCCGATCGAGAGCAAAGACGAGCAGAGCAACGGCGGCCAACATGACCAAAGCCCGGGGGCTGACCCCGGGCTTCGTGGCCGTGTGCTGCCCGTCAGTTTCCGGCAAAGCCGCCGGTGTAGTTGGTGGGCGCCTGAACCTGTTGCGGTACTTGGTACTGTCCCGCGCTAGGCGCACCGTACTGTGCCGCCCCGGGGGCCGGCGATGCGGTCAACTCGTTCGAGGAGTCAAGCTCGCGCAGCTGTCCTTCGATGTATCCCTTGAGCTTCTGGCGGTACTCACGCTCGAAGCTTCGCAACTCCTCGATGCGGCGCTCCAATTGCTGGCGCTCCTGATCGAGGTTCGTCAACTGGCCACGCTGGCGGGCCTCCGCCTCGGCGACAACGCGGGCTGCTGCAGCGTGACCCTCGGCGATGAGCGCGTCTCGCTTCTCGACACCCTCACGAACGTGTTCCTCGTGAAGCCGGCGCGCGAGCTGAAGCAGGTTGTTGGTATTGCTGGGGTCCATCGCAGCCGCATCGGCGGGCGGGAAGCCAGGCTGAGGTGTGGGTGCCGAAGCAAATGCGGGAGCCGATTGTGGAAAGCCTTGCTGAGCGAATGCGCCACCCTGCTCGGCGGCACGCTGCAGTTCGTTCATGCGCGACTCGCTCGCGATCAGGCGCTGCCGAAGCTCTTCGTTCTCTTGATTGAGGCGTCGTAGTTCGACAACAACCTCGTCGAGGAAGTCATCGACCTCGTCTTGGTCGTAGCCTTCGCGGAACTTGGTTGGTTGGAATCGCTTGTTGACAACATCTTCAGGAGTCAGAGCCATTGCCGTCACCTCACACTCTTTCGTTCAGACGTCGTACGTCACAGTCTAGCCGAGCGAGGTCGAATGTACCCCTCCCAGAAGATCCAGCGTAGCGCGCCACAGCTAATTCACGAATCCCAGCGTGACCGAGATCAGGATGATGCACGCCAGCATGACGATGCTCCAGGCGAAATCGAGCGCAGCTCCACCCACTCGGAGCGGTGGGATGACACGCCGAACGAGCTTGATCGGCGGATCGGTGACCGCGTACACGATCTCGGCAAGAACCAGCCCGATACCGCGGGGACGCCACTGTCGAGCGAACATACGCGCAAGATCCAGGATAAAACGTGCCCACATCAGCACGAAGAAGATCGTCAGGCCGATATAGATGACCGTGGCAATTATGGAGACGAAGGACACCCTCTGAGACTACGCGCTGAGTGTTTAGGCGAAGAACGAGGCGTCGACGTCGCTCTCGGCCTCCGCAGGGTCACCGCTCACGGCAACATGGGCTGGAGAAAGCAAGAACACCTTGGCTGTAACCCGTTCGATCTTGCCGTACAGCCCCTGAGAGAGCCCACTCGCGAAGTCGATGAGCCGACGAGCATCCGGCTCACTCATCTGGGACAGGTTGATGATCACGGGAATTCCCTCGCGGAAGTGCTCTGCAATGACCTGAGCATCCTTGTACTGGCGAGGGTGGACCGTCAGGATCTCATTCATGTCATGGGCTGAAGACCGCGAGGCCGGACGGCGCAGCGGAGTAACCGGCGCACGTCCGCTGTTCTGAGTCGAGCCCTGTGAGATCGGCGCTGACGGCGCTGCTGGGCCGGCCTGCTGGTCGTACTCGTAGTCCTCGTCGGCAAGGCCGAGGTACACCATGGTCCTGCGCAGTGGGTTGGCCATTGTCACTCCTTCAAAGAACACGTCGAGCACTCGATCGCGCTCTACACCCGAGATTAACCTCGCACCGGCCGGTTTCCGGTGATTGCGGAACCAATGCGCAGGTGTGTCGCGCCCTGAGCGATGGCCTCGACGAAGTCGCCTGACATGCCCATCGACAGGGCCCTAGCCTCTGGATGATCGCGCTGGAGTCGTTCAGACAGCTCTCGAACGCGCGCGAACTCGCGCGCGGGCTCGGACCCCAGAGGCGCGACGGCCATGAGTCCGAGTAGGTGCAGACCCGCGGCTGACTCGACCACGCTGGCGAGGGCGGGGATGTCGGCGGGGTCGGAACCACCCCGCTGTGGGTCATCCGTCAGATTGACTTGGATGAAAACATCGAGGGGCTCGCCCGCCAGGGATTCAGCAAGCGAGGCTCGGTCAACCGAGTGCACGACGTCGACATAGCTACGGATTTGTCGCGCCTTCTTGCTCTGAATCTGGCCGACGAAGTGCCAGGTCGCCCCGAGGTCGGCGAGGCTTTCAATTTTGGGTTGCGCCTCTTGATGCCGGCTCTCTCCGAAGTTGCGCACCCCGAGCGCGTGAAGCTCGCGCACCAGTTCGACCGGGTGGAATTTGGTCACGACGATCGTGGTGATTGTGGATGGGTCGCGATCAACGGCGCGCGCGGCGTCGGCCACCGCCGAAGTGACCGCCGCGAGTCGCTCGTGTAGGTCGGGCACGACTACTTCAGGAAGTCAGGGATATCCAGATCGCCGTCATCGTCGTCGAACGAGCGGTCGATGGGGGCGGTGACGAGGCTGGGTTCCGGCCTGCGGGGCGGCTCCTCGCCGACGGCAACGGGCGTCGCGTCAGGCACGACGTAGTTGGTGCGCCGGGCATCCCGCGACTTGATTGTCGGCTCGCCGCCGTCAAAGCCGGCCGCGATCACGGTCACCCGCACCTCGTCTCCGAGAGTGTCGTCGATGACCGCGCCGAAGATGATGTTGGCTTCAGGGTGAACGGCCTCTTGCACCAAGCGCGCGGCGTCGTTGATCTCGAAGATGCCCAGATTTGAGCCGCCCTGAATCGAGAGAAGCACCCCGTGTGCGCCGTCGATGGAGGCTTCGAGGAGCGGGGATGCCACGGCGAGCTCCGCCGCCTTGATCGCCCGGTCGGCGCCGCGAGCTGACCCGATACCCATGAGGGCGGAACCAGCCCCCTGCATGACCGACTTGACGTCGGCGAAGTCGAGGTTGATGAGGCCGGGCGTGGTGATGAGGTCGGTGATGCCCTGAACACCCGCGAGGAGCACCTGGTCGGCAGTTGCGAATGCTTCGAGCATGCTGATGCCACGATCACTGATCTCGAGGAGGCGGTCGTTGGGGACCACGATGAGTGTGTCGACCTCATTCTTCAGACTCGCGACTCCCACATCGGCCTGCGCTGAGCGCCGTTTGCCCTCGAATGCGAATGGCTTGGTGACCACACCGATCGTCAGCGCACCGATGGACTTGGCGATTCGAGCCACCACCGGCGCCCCGCCAGTTCCCGTACCACCGCCCTCGCCTGCGGTGACAAACACCATGTCGGCACCGGCAAGCGCCTCCTCGATCTCCTCGGCGTGGTCTTCAGCGGCGCGACGGCCGACCTCGGGGTCGGCTCCGGCGCCCAGACCGCGAGTGAGCTCCCGACCGACATCAAGCTTGACGTCGGCGTCACTCATCAAGAGGGCCTGAGCATCAGTGTTGATTGCAATGAACTCGACGCCTCGCAGCCCGAGCTCAATCATTCGGTTGACGGCGTTCACACCGCCGCCGCCGATGCCAACTACCTTGATTACCGCGAGGTAGTTCTGGTTTGACGTCACTTCGGCCTCCGCTGCCTGTTGCCCGTGTTGCGAAGCAAACCCTAAACCTTAACTTGAAGATTAGAGTTTTACTCGGTATGCTCCGCTCTCACGAGAGTAGGTCGGGCACTCCCTGAGCCCGCGCAGCCAGACCAGCGTGTCGCAAACCCTGTGAAGCCGCGCACAACTATGACGGCCGAAACACTCCGTTGCTCGGCGCAGACACGTCAAACTCGCCCGGCCTAGACGGATCAGTCACCGCGATCAATGCCGCCAAGAGGGCTGACTTCTGCGCCGACTGGTCAGCGCTGCCCCACGTGACCTTCTGGCCGACACCGGTCAACACCAATGAGACATCGTCGCGAGTGGTTGCCGACACCGTGTCCACCTGGGCGAGAAGACCCTCGGGCAGGGCAACGAGTACCTCAACAACCGAGTCGAATACGTCGCTAGAAGTCGCTGCCGTGCCGATGTCGATGAGCGGGATGCCCGGCGGGCGTTCCGCGGACTCCTGTACGACCACACCGGCTGGATCGACAAGCGTGAACTGACCTCCCGCGGCAATTGCCCCGACGGGCTGACGCTCCTCGATGCGAATCACCAGGGTCTCCGGCGGAATGATCTGGGTGACGTAGCTACGAATCAGCGGGAACTGTCCGAGTTCGGCGGTGAGCCGGCCGACGTCGAGTAGGGCGAGCGGAGTACCAACCTGGCCAGAAACCGCCGCGTGAACCGCCACCGAGTCGACCCGTGACGTGCCCTCAACACGGATCTCCCTCAGGGAGAGAATGGGCGAGAAAACAGCGGCGAGTATCAGGCTCACCAGCGTTACCACGGTGCCCAAAACCACAGCGGCGGTCAACCGTCGCGTTCGAGCTCGCCTGGTAAACCGTCGCACCTCCGCCCGCTCGAACCGTCGGCGCTCGCGCGCGGCACGGCGTAGGTGCGACCGGGCGGCGGCGTCCGGTCGGGGCGCTGCGTCAGACCGCGGCTTTGCGGCAGTCCCCCGCAGTGTCGGGTCATGCCGAGGAGTGGGTGGCTGGGTCGACATCGGTCGAGCAGGAGGCTGAACCGACTTGGGCCGAGCAGGCTGAACGGGCCGCCGCCCACGCGCCGGCGGCTGAGACCCGCCCGGCGGGTCAAACCCCTCTGGCCGCTTCATGATTGCTATCCGAGCAGCTCAGAACGGGTATCAGCCGCCAGTGACTCAAGCAATTGGGGAACAATGCGATACACATCACCGCAACTGAGGGTCATCACAATGTCGCCCTCTCTCGCGATCGCGGCCACGCGGTTTGACGCTTGCTGCCAGTCGGGAAGGTAGTCAACCTTCTTCGGGTCGGCGAAGCGGTCAGCAACAAGAGCGCCAGTAACCCCGGGGATGGGATCCTCGCGGGCACCGTACACGTCGAGAACAATTGTGTGATCTGCGAGCAGCTCATACGTCTGGGCAAACTCGCCCGCCATTGCTTGCGTGCGGCTGAACAGATGTGGCTGGTGCACCGCGATGATGCGGCCCGACCCAACGACCGTGCGCGCCGCACTCAGAGCTGCAGCGACCTCGGTTGGGTGATGCGCGTAGTCGTCATAGACACTCACGCCGCGAACAACGCCGTGGAGCTCGAATCGCCGCTCGGTGCCTCCAAATGCGGCAATTCCCTTGAGCGCTGCCCCCGGCTCGAAGCCAAGGCCGACCAGTACCGCGAACGCCCCAGCCGCGTTGATGGCGTTGTGGCGTCCGGGTACGGTCAGGCGAGCCGGGTAACTTACGCCGAGGTACTCGAGCTCGAAGGCGACCGGACCGTCGGTGACGATGGAGTGAACGCGTACATTGGCTGCGGCATCCTCACCGAATGTCATGACGCTCTTGTGGTTGAGCGCTGCGGTGACCCGACGAGCTCCCGCGTCATCGCTCGACACCACTACGAGTTCTGACGCTCGACTTGCGAACTCAACGAACGCATCATCGAATGCGTCGTGCGAACCGTAGTGATCGAGGTGGTCGGCGTCGACGTTGGTGATGAGGGCCACTGCCGTGTCGTAGAGCAGGAACGAGCCGTCAGATTCATCGGCCTCGACGACGAAGAGCTCGCCCGCCCCAAAGGAAGAACTGACGCCCAGATCCTGGATGACTCCGCCGTTGACGAAACTCGGATCCGCGCCTAATTCGACCAGCGCCGTGATGATCATGCCTGTTGAGGTGGTCTTGCCATGTGCCCCGGCGACAGCAACGAGACGCTTGTGGTTGATAAGCCAAGCGAGCGCCTGTGATCGGTGAAGAACTGGAATCCCGCGTGCGACGGCGGCCAGATACTCCGGATTGTCGGGCCAGAGAGCACCCGTGTACACGAGTGTGTCGGCGGACATGACTCCCGGATTGTCCGTGGCATGCCCAATGCTCACAGTCGCACCGAGGGCCTGAAGGTCATCAGTGTTGTTGTTCTGCGAGCGATCCGAGCCAGTCACGGTGTGCCCCGCAGCGAGAAACAGGCGTGCGATCCCGCTCATCCCCGAACCACCGATTCCCACGAAGTGGAGGGCACCGAGTTCTGCGGGAAGCGGCGAGGACAGGTCTGGCTTGATCATCGTTATGAACCCTACTGCCGTGTAGCTGTGGCCTCGCCCGCAGCCTTGTCGATCAGAGCGACCATGCGATCCGTGCCGTCGAGAGCACCCACCGTCGCTATGCGCACCGCCATATCCGCGATTGTCGCGCGGCTGCGCAGTAGAGAAACGAGTACACGAGACACCCAATCGGGCGTGAACTCCGAATCCGCCACCATCACTGCTCCCCCGGCTGCGACCGCCTCGCGTGCGTTCAAGCGCTGCTCCCCGTTTCCACTCGCATAGGGAACGAACACCGCCGGAACTCCTAGCGCGGTTAGTTCAGCGACCGTCGATGTCCCCGCACGAGACAACGCCAGATCGGCGACGGCGAGGGCGAGGTCCATCCGGTCGCAGTACTTCAGTAACAGATACCCGGGAAGACCCGGGTCATTGACCGCAGCCCGCAACTCTCCCGTGACATGAATTACTTGCCACCCTGCGCCGAGAATCATGGTGATCGCCAGCGAGACGGTGTCGTTGATGCGCTGAGCTCCGGATGAGCCCCCCGTGATCAGAAGTGTTGGCTTGGAATCCGAGAGTCCGAAGTGGCGGATGCCCACCCGCCGGGCCTCGAACCGGTCGAGTTGCTCGATCTCGCGTCGCAGGGGCATGCCCACCCACGTGCCGGAACGGATTCTCGTGGCTCTGAACGCTACGCCTACCCACTTCGTGAACCGAGCGCCAAGCCGATTGGCGATTCCAGGCCGCGCGTTAGCCTCGTGGATGGCAAGCGGCACCCCCTCACCGCGTGCGGCAAGGTACGCGGGGGCGGCCGCGTACCCGCCGAATCCGACAACGACATCGACATCACGCTGGCGAATAATCTGCCGCACCTCGGCGACGGCCTTCCGTAGTCGACCGGGGAAGCTGAGCGCCGTCCTACTTGGGCGCCTGGGGAACGGCAGCCTTTCGATTGTGAGCAGCTCGTAGCCTCGTTCAGGTACGAGTCTGGCCTCGAGACCCTCCGCGGTGCCGAGTACGAGAACGGTCGATGCAGGGTCACGCTCGCGAAGCCGATCCGCTACGGCAAGCAGGGGGTTGACGTGACCGGCGGTGCCACCGCCTGCGAGGAGATAGGTCGTCACCGAGGTACCTTACTGTGCCGCGCGAACGACAGAACTATCCCAATACCCAAGAGACCCGCGATGAGCGCGGTACCGCCCGCGGAGATGAGCGGGAGAGGTACCCCGAGCACGGGCAGCAATCCGAGCACGACGGCAATGTTGACGAAGGCCTGGCCAATGATCCAGACCATCACCCCGCCCGTGACGATGCGCGCGAAACTGTCGTTGGTAGATCGGATGACCCGCACGAACGCGATAGCCATGATGACGAACAGCACCAGTACAACCAGTGCTCCGATGAGGCCCAATTCCTCGCCGATGATCGCGAAGATGAAGTCGTTGTCGGCCTCCGGAAGCCAGTTCCATTTGGCCTTGGAGTTGCCCAGGCCGCTTCCGAAGATTCCGCCCGCCGCCAGTGCCCAACTCGCGTGCTGCACCTGCCAGCACAGGTTGGAGTAGTCGGCGGCGGTGCATCCGTTGAACCAGACGCTGATCCGCTCCATTCTCGAAGGGGTCGCGATAGCGACGAGGCTCACGAGAAGGCCGACGCCAAGGAGCGTGACGAAGAGAAACCTCAGGCGAACTCCGGCGAAATAAAGACACCCGAGCACAATGAGCACCATGATCGAGGCTGTTCCTAGATCGCGCCCGAGGAGAACGAGTACGATCGCGAGGCCAGCGACAGGGCCGATGGGGAGGGCAACGTGCTTCCAGTCGCTGAGCAGGTCTTCCTTGGTCGACAGCACCCAAGCAACCCAGACGATGAGCGCGATCTTTACGAATTCCGACGGCTGCAGATTGAAGCCGCCGATAGAGATCCAGTTCTGGTTACCGCCGTATTCGAGACCGAGTCCCGGGACGAAGACAATCAACTGCAGCGCTCCGCCCACCAGAAGGGCCGGCCATGCCCAGCGCTTCCAGAATCGCGGGGGCATTCGGGAAGCAACCAGCATGAGAGGGATGCCGACTGCGGCCGATAGCGCTTGTCGGGCAAACCTGCCAAAGAACCCTTCGCCCGCAACGCTGGATTCAATGGCCGACGAAGACAACACCATCACCAGTCCGAGCGCAACCAGAAACAGGGTCGTACCGAGCAGAAGAAAGTAGGTGCGGTTCTCGACCGCGAAAATGCGTCTGACCGGGATTACCGCGGCTGTCGGCCCGGTGTGCGTCGGCCGGTGGTTCGCCGGCTCAGGAGTGCGGCGGGGAGCCCGAGGGGTCGTGGAGCGGCTGGTGGTCACCCGCACCTCCCAGATGCTCTCTTACTGCCGACGCAAATCGGTTTCCTCGATCGCCGTAGTCAGTGAACTGGTCCATCGATGCCGCAGCCGGCGCCAACAAAACGGCGTCACCGACCTTTACGACGGCAGCGGCGAGCCGCACCGCCTCCGGCATCACGTCACCAGTTTCTGCTGCTTCGACCTCGAAAACGGGTACACCCGGCGCGTGTCGTGCGAATGCGGCCACAACTGGTGATCGGTCCGAACCGATGACAATCGCGGCGGTCAGGCGCTGCGCGTGAGTTGAAACCAGTTCCCCGATGTCGACGCCTTTGAGGAGTCCACCGACAATCCAGACAACCGAGGCGAATGAGGCGAGCGCTGCGTTGGCCGCGTGCGGGTTGGTCGCCTTCGAGTCATCCACCCAGAGGATTCCGTCGCTGACCGCAACGGTCTCGATCCGGTGGTGATCCAGCCTGAAGGTGGCAAGTGCGGCGCGCACTGCTTCGGGAGCCACGCCGTAGGCTCGCACGAGCGCGCACGCGGCAAGCACGTTGGCCACCATGTGAGCGGATGCCAGACCCACGCCGGCGAGCTCGCCGTGGGTCGTGAGTTCGAGCGCAGTGTTGCGCCGTTCGTCAAGAAACGCCCGATCGACCACAATGTCGCCCACGAGCCCGAGCTCACTAACGCCGGGCGGGCCTAGGCCGAAACCGATCGCGCGGCAGCCCTCCTGCACCTCAGCATCTTCAACCATGCGCCTAGTCGCCTCGTCGGCGATGTTGTAAATGCACGCGACGCTGGTGTTCGCGTAGACGGTCGCCTTGGCGGCGGCATAGGCCTGGGGAGACCCGTGCCAGTCGTAGTGATCCTCGGCCACGTTGAGGCACACGCTCGCGAGGGGCATGAGCGAGCCCGGTCCGGATAGCCGAAGCCAGTGCAATTGAAAACTCGAGAGTTCAACGACGAGAACGTCGAACCCCGTCGGATCACGCACAGCGTCGAGCACGGGAAGGCCGATATTTCCGACTGCAGCCGCGCGGTGACCGGCGCTCGCGAGCAGGTGAGTGGCGAGCTGAGTGGTCGTCGTCTTGCCGTTGGTGCCGGTAACCGTGATCCACTCGGCCGCCGGAGCCACCTTGTCACGCACGCGCCAGGCTAGCTCGATATCCCCCCAGATCTGGATGCCCTGACCCATCGCCCAGACCACAAGCGCGTGGCTCGGGGCATAGCCCGGTGACACGACTACGAGCTCGGGATGGAATTCCACCAACTCGTCGGGCACTTGCTGATCGTCTGGTTCGACGACGAGTCTCGCTCCAATGACTTTGACCAGGTCGGACCGCTCAGCAGTCGCGCCTGCCGCGACGACCAACACGTCTGCCCCAAGTTCAACTAGCGTGTCGGCAACCGCGAAGCCCGTAACCCCGAGGCCGAACACCGCAACCTTGAGCGACTTCCAGTCGGCGTGCCAACTGGTGAGCGTGTCGAGATCGCGCACGACTATTGGTTGACCCATTCGAGGTAGAACAGGCCGACAGCGACGGCCACGAAGAGCGCGGAGATGAGCCAGAACCGCACGACAACGGTTATCTCAGCCCAACCTTTGAGTTCGAAGTGATGGTGCAGCGGGCTCATGAGGAAAACGCGTCTGCCTTGCCCATATCGCAGCTTGGTGATCTTGAACCAGGTGCGCTGCACGATGACTGACCCGGTGACGACGAGAAACAGGCCGCCGATGACGACGAGCAGCAGCTCGGTGCGGCTAAGGATCGCGAGCGCGGCAAGTGCACCACCGAGGCCAAGCGAACCCGTGTCGCCCATGAAGATCTGCGCTGGTGACGTGTTCCACCAGAGGAAGCCGATGAGAGCGCCGGCTAGTGCAGCGGCGATGATCGCGAGATCCAGCGGATCGCGCAC
>JANOED010000291.1:0-6017 GCA_031413035.1 Leifsonia sp.
CCCGGAGCAGATTGTCGAACGGCTCAGCGACATGAAGGCTCGTGGCCTCGGCTACGCGATCCATAACTTTGCCGAAGCCGCGTACGACACCAGCGGAATCGAGTTGTTCGAAAGAGAGGTTATCCCCGCCCTGAGCTAGCGCCCAGCCCGCTCAACTCGGGGCGTGCGACTCGAGAAACTCAAAGACCTCGGTTGAATCGACGCCCGGGAAGATCCCGGCGGGCATCGCCGCGAGCAGCGAACTGTTGAGTCGAGCGCTCGGGAGCGACTGCTGCTCCCAGCGGCTCGCGAGGTCGGCTGGGGGCCGGCGGCAGCATCCCTCGTCGGGGCAGGTCGACGTCGCACGGTTGGCGGTGTCGCGGCCGCGGAACCATTTCACGTGCGCGAACGGCGTGCCCACGCTCACCGAGAACTCGCCGCGACTGGTCGACTGAATGCGCGAGGTGCACCAATACGTTCCCGACGGCTTGTCGGTGTACTGGTGGTACGGGCTGAACCGGTCGTCGACGTCGAACACCCGGCGTGCGCTCCAGTTGCGGCAGACCACCTGGCCCTCGACTGCACCAAGGGCATCCGTCGGGAAGGCAACGTTGTCGTTCTCGTACGCCTTCGACAGCGTGCCGCTCTCGTGCACCTTGAGGAAGTGCACGGGGATGCCGAGGTGGTGCGTTGCCAGGTTGGTGAAGCGGTGGGCGGCGGTCTCGTAGGTGACCGCAAAGGTGTCGCGCAAATCCTCTACCGATAATTCGCGCTTGTCGCGCGCGGCGGTTAAGAACTCGACGGCGGAGTGCTCGGGCACCATGAGTGCCGCTGCGAGGTAGTTCGTCTCCACTCGCTGCCTCAGGAAGTCGGCGTAGTCCTTCGGCTCGGTGATACCGAGCACGTGACTGGCGAGAGCCTGAAGCAGAGTCGTGCGCGGGTCAGCGCCCGCGGCCTGCCCGACCGGCAGATAGATGCGTCGGTTCTTGAGGTCGGTCACGCTTCGAGTCGAGGTCGGCAGGTCGCCGACGTAGTGCAGAGAGAACCCCAGATGAGTCGCGAGATCGGATGCCACACGCTGCGACAACGGACCCCCGGCGTGCCCCACGGCCGCCAGTAGCCCCTTCGCAGTGGTCTCGAGTTCGGCGAAGTAGTTGTTGCGCTTGCGCATCGCGCGCCGCAACTCGGTGTTTACACGGCGGGCCTCCTCGGGTGTTGCCGCTCGCTGCCGGTGAAGCCGCTGCAGTTCGTCGTGCAAGCCAAGGATCGTCTCGATTGCCTCGTCACTGAGGGTCTTGCGCACTGGCAGCGGTGGAAGCGAGAGCGAAGCGTAGAGGGGGCCGCGCTGAGCTCGCTCGAGCGCGATCTCCAGTGCGGCTCGTTTCGAGGGCGCCTCGGGGCTCAGCAAGTCGTCGAGGGTGACCCCGAGTATGCGTGCCAGCTTCTGCACCTCGACGAGCTTGAGCTCGCGTTTGCCGTTCTCGATAACGCTGACTTGTGAGGCGGCGCGGCCGAGTGCCTCGCCCAGGTCGTCAAGGGTCAGTCCGCGATCGGACCTGAGTTGACGGATGCGACGGCCAATGGTCAGGGAATCGATCACATCATCATCCTGAGCGGCTGCGGTAGCTGCGGAGTCAGTCACGGGGCTCCTCCTCGTCACGTTCTTGCGAACGATAGAAGAATACCGAATCTTCTGGGAACTTTCTCGAAGAAGAATCCGCAAGGTGGGCGCAGAGTCGAATGCACAGGCCAACCAAGCAAGGAGTCAGAGATGACGAACACCCGCCCCGGCGACCAGAACCAGACCGCAGCAGAGCTCGAGACCGCGTGGAAGACCGACGCACGCTGGAACGGCATCGAGCGCAGTTACTCCGCCGAGGATGTCATCGCGCTCCGCGGCAGTTTGCGAGAAGAGCGCACCCTCGCTCGCCGCGGTGCAGAGAACCTGTGGCGCCTCATCCATGGGACTGAAAACGGCACCCAAGAGTGGGTACCCGCGCTCGGCGCCCTCACCGGCAACCAGGCGGTGCAGCAGGTGCGCGCCGGACTCAAGGCGATCTACCTGAGCGGCTGGCAGGTTGCTGCCGATGCGAACCTGTCGGGCCAGACCTACCCCGACCAGAGCCTGTACCCGGCGAACAGTGTTCCTGCCGTCGTGCGGCGCATCAATAACGCGCTGCTGCGTGCCGACCAGATCGAACATGCGGAGGCGAGCGCTTCGAGTACCTCAGCGACCGGGATCGACTGGCTCGCCCCGATTGTGGCCGACGCCGAGGCGGGCTTTGGCGGTCCGCTCAACGCCTACGAACTCATGTCGTCGATGATCGAGGCCGGAGCCGCTGGCGTGCACTGGGAAGACCAGCTGGCGAGCGAGAAGAAGTGCGGGCATATGGGAGGCAAGGTGCTGATTCCGACCGGCCAGCACATCCGCACCCTCAATGCTGCGCGTCTGGCGGCGGATGTTGCCGACGTGCCGACGCTCATCGTTGCGCGCACCGACTCGCTTGCGGCCGACCTCATTACGAGCGACGTGGATGACCGCGACAAGCCGTTTCTCACGGGCGACCGCACCAGTGAGGGTTTCTACCGCACCACGCCTGGGATCGAGACCGTGCTCTCCCGCGGACACGCGTACGCCCCGTACGCCGACCTGCTCTGGGTTGAGTCGGCCGAGCCCGACCTAGAGCTCGCGCGCACCTTCGCCGAGTCCATTCACAAGGAGTTCCCCGGCAAAAAGCTCGCCTACAACTGCTCCCCCAGCTTCAACTGGAAGAGCCATTTAGACGACGCGACGATTGCGAAGTTCCAGCGCGAGCTGGCATCCATGGGCTACGCGTTCCAGTTCATCACTCTCGCGGGTTTCCACGCCCTCAACCACTCCATGTACACGCTCGCTCGCGACTACTCGCAGCGTCACATGAGCGCGTATGTCGAGCTGCAAGAGGCAGAGTTCGCGTCTGAGAAAGACGGCTACACGGCGACGCGCCACCAGCGCGAAGTCGGCACGGGCTACTTCGATCGAATTGCCACGGCGCTGAACCCCGACAGCGAGACCCTCGCGCTCGTGGGCAGCACCGAGACCGCACAGTTCCATCACTAACTCACGCTCTCTCAGCGACCGCAACGAAAGGCACGATCATGACCACACACTCCCGCATTGAGGTGCACGCCGACTTCGGCGATCGCTTCGACGAAATACTGACCCCTGCGGCCCTGCACTTCCTGACCCGCCTGCACGACCAGTTCGCTGGGCGCCGTCACGACCGCTTGGCGGCACGGATGCACCAGCGCAAGCACATCGAGAACGGCCGAGACCTCAAGTTTCTGTCGGAGACAGCCGCTATCCGCGAGGATGCCACGTGGCGCGTCGCCGGCGCAGGCCCCGGCCTCGAAGACCGTCGCGTCGAGATCACCGGTCCCACCGATCGCAAAATGACTATCAACGCCATGAACTCCGGCGCGAAGGTGTGGCTTGCCGATCAGGAGGATGCCACGAGCCCGACCTGGGACAACGTGATCGGCGGCCAGCTCAGCCTGTTTGACGCGATCCGGCGCCAGATCGACTTTACGAGCGATGAGGGCAAAGAGTACCGTCTGGGCGAAACCACCCCCACGATCGTGATGCGACCGCGCGGCTGGCATCTGGTCGAGAAGCACCTGCGCTTCACCGACCGGGCGGGCCTGCGCTCGCCGGCTTCCGGTTCGCTGACAGACTTCGGACTCTACTTCTTCCACAATGCTCAGGCCTTGATCGATTCAGGAACCGGCCCGTACTTCTACATCGCCAAGCTCGAGAACCACCTCGAAGCTCGCCTGTGGGATGACGTCTTCACATTCTCGGAGAACGCGCTCGGAATCCCACACGGCACGATTCGCGCGACCGTGTTGATCGAGACGATCCCCGCGGCATTCGAGATGGAGGAGATCCTCTACGAGCTGCGCGATCACTGCGCCGGTCTCAACGCCGGCCGCTGGGACTACATCTTCTCGATCATCAAGAACTTCCGTGGGCGCGGGGCGAGCTTCGTTCTGCCCGACCGTTCGGCGATCACCATGACGGTTCCGTTCATGCGCGCCTACACCGAGCTGCTGGTCTCGACGTGCCACAAGCGCGGAGCCCACGCGATCGGCGGCATGAGCGCGTTCATCCCGAACCGTCGTGACCCTGAGGTCACCGAGCGCGCGCTCGCTGCAGTGACCGCCGACAAAAAGCGCGAGGCTGGCGACGGTTTCGACGGCACCTGGGTGGCGCATCCCGATCTCGTAGAAACGGCGCGGGACCAGTTCGATGCCGTGCTGGGCGACAAGCCCAACCAGCTCGACCGGTTGCGCGACGACGTGCACGTGACGGCAGCGGACCTCCTTGATCTGCGCATCGAGGGGGCCGTGACCGACGCGGGCGTGCGCGCCAACGTCGAGATCGCGCTGCGGTACATCGAGAGCTGGCTTCGTGGGATCGGCGCGGCCGCCATCGACAATCTGATGGAGGATGCCGCCACAGCCGAGATCAGTCGTGGGCAGCTCTGGCAGTGGATGCACCAGCGCGTGACGACGGCCGAGGGTACTCTCATCACTCGCGGGCTCGTTCAGAAGGAACTGCAGCGCGCTCTCGACAAGTTCGGTGGCTCGCCCGGCAACCGCTTTGCCGAGGCAGCAGAGGTGTTCCGCGCAGTCACGCTGGAGGAGGATTTTCCGACCTTCCTCACCATCACCGCGTACACCCGCTACCTCGTCGAGACCCGGCAGGCGGTCGCTGCCTAGCCACAAACGACAGAGGGTAGATTCGTGGGTATGAACCCGCTTCAGGCCCGCATTATCTACGACCTCAACGTTGTTCCCTCTATCGATCCGGCCGAACAGGTTGCCGGCCGCGTCGCCTTCCTCAAGGACTACCTGAAGGCAGCCCGGGCGCGCGGGTTCGTGCTCGGCATCTCGGGTGGGCAAGACTCCTCGCTCGCCGGCCGGCTGTGCCAGCTCGCCGTTGAGGAACTCAGGGCCGAGGGAGTCGAAGCAACGTTCATCGCTGTGCGCCTACCCTACCGCGTGCAGGCAGACGAGTCGGATGCCCAGCTCGCCCTCGACTTCATCACCCCCGACCGCTCAGTTACTTTCAACATCGAGCGCGGTGTTGACGGCGTCGAGGACGAGTATGCCGATGCCACGGGGGAGCCGATGCTCGACTTCACCAAGGGAAACGTGAAGGCACGCATGCGGATGATCGCCCAGTACGCGCTGGCCGGTCAGGCCGGGTTCCTCGTAGTAGGCACCGACCATGCAGCCGAGGCAGTCACCGGCTTCTTCACCAAGTTTGGCGATGGAGGAGCCGACCTGCTTCCGCTCTCGGGTCTGACAAAGCGCCAGGGCAAGGCAGTGCTCCGGCATCTCGGCGCTCCAGAACGCCTCTACACCAAGGCCCCTACTGCTGATCTGCTCGACGGTATCCCCGGCCAGACCGACGAGGCGAACCTGGGGCTTAGCTACACCCAGATCGACGACTACCTCGAGGGCGAGGAGGTTGCCGAGGAGGTTGCCGTCGCCATCGAGACCCGCTACCTGGCGACCCAGCACAAGCGCCGCGAACCGGTGACCATGTTCGACGACTGGTGGCGCTAGTGCCCCAGATTGCGGTCGCCCAGTTCGCGCCCGGCACTGACACGGCAGCCAACCTCGCCACGATCACCGCGCTGGCCGAACACGCGGCGGCGCGTGGGGCGGGGTTGGTCGTGTTCCCCGAGTACTCCTCATGGTTCAGTCCCGAGATGGGCGAGGACTGGGTGCGCGCGGCACAATCGGTCGACGGTGAGTTCGTCGACAGGCTGGGCAGCGTGGCCGGGCGGCTGGGCATCCATCTGGTCGCAGGCTTCATCGAGCAGGCGGATGCCACGCGCGTGCGCAACACCGTCGTTGCCGTCACCCCCGCCGGCGCCGTCGCGGCTGTGTACCGCAAGCTGCACCTCTACGACGCGTTCGGAGCGCAAGAGTCTCGGTGGGTCATTCCGGGGGACATTGAGCCGCCGCAGACCTTCGGCTGGGAAGGC
>JANOED010000292.1:0-2786 GCA_031413035.1 Leifsonia sp.
TGCGTTGTCGACGGAGACCGTGTCATCCACCGGCGAATGGATCACGAGTAGGGCCGCACCGAGGTTTGCGATGCGCTCTTTCTGCGGCTGCATCTCGAGGTCGCGCAAGAACTGCAGTTGGATGCGGAACGGCCGACCCCCAAGGTCGAGCTCGGCAACGCCATCTCGCTCGATCGCGGTCAGGTCGTCGCCGAGGAGATGCACGACGTGTTGGGGGTCAGCAGGGGCGCCGATCGTGATGACAGCTGCGGTCTCCGAGATTCGACCAGCAGCGGCGAGCACGGCCGCGCCACCCAAGGAGTGCCCGATGAGACTGGTCGGGGCGCGGTAGCTTGCGCGCAAGAAGTCGGCGGCTCGAACGACATCGTCAACGTTTGACGAGAAGTTCGTGTTCGCAAAGTCGCCACCAGACTGGCCGAGTCCGGTGAAGTCGAAGCGCAGCACTGCGATGCCGTGATCGGTGAGGGCGCGGGCGATGCGGCTCGCGGCGACGGCATCCTTATTGCAGGTGAAGCAGTGGGCGAACAGGGCGAAGGCGCGAATGGCGCCCTCGGGCAGTTCGAGGCGGGCGGCCAGCGGCTCGCCGTGCGATCCGGGGAATTCGACCCTCTCGGTGGTGGCAGCCACGGCGCTACCGGTACTCGGGGTTGAAGCCGAAGCGCTCGCCCGAGTTCCACTCCTTGCGCAGATTGCCGTAGGCGGGAATGCCACCGGCGTCTTTGAGCATGCGGGCGACGTGCATCAGGTTCCAAGTCATGAAGGTGGTGTTGCGGTTGGTGAAGTCGTTCTCGGGCCCGCCGGAACCCTCGTCGAGGTAGCTGGGGCCGGGGCCGACCTCGCCGATCCAGCCGGCATCCGCGGCCGGTGGAATCGTGTAGCCGATGTGCTGAAGGCTGTAGAGGGTCGACATTGCGGCGTGCTTGACGCCGTCTTCGTTGCCGGTGATCAGGGCGCCAGCAACCTTGCCGTAGAAGATGTATTGACCCTTCTCGTTGAAGAGCCCGCTCATCGCGTAGAGGCGCTCGATGAGCTGGCGGGTGACCGAGGCGTTGTCGCCCAACCAGAGCGGGCCACCGATCACAAGAATGTCCGCAGCATCCACAAGCGGCCACACCGTCTCGGGCCAGCCGTCGGTTGCCCAGCCGTGCTCGCGCATGTCGGGATAGACGCCGGTCGCGACATCGTGGTCGATGAGCCGCACCGTGTCGACCTGCACTTTCTGATCGCGCATGAGCGCGATACTGCGATCCATGAGCCCTTGCGTGTGCGAGAGCTCGGGGCTGCGCTTGAGGGTGCAGTTGATATAGACGGCCTTGAGGTCGCTGTAGTCGGTGGGCATATTCACGTCTCCTTTGTGGTCAGGTTGCGGGCAGGAAGGTTCTCGTCACGCCCGCGGAAGCAGTTCGTCATTGATGTACATGTCGACCTTCTCGTTATAGAACGCAACTAGGCCCGCAATCGGTACCAACTGTCGGGTAGGAAATACGTAAGACCACGCCAGGTCAGAATGCACCGTGCCACCGACCGACACCGACCAGTAGTCACCGGTCGTGCCCTTGTAGGGGCACTCCGACACTGTGTCGGTGTGCACCAGGTGCTCGAAGTTCACGTCGGTGCGGTTGAGGTAGTAGCGGGTCGGCAGCCCGGTCTCAAAGACCATCACCGGCGACGACGACTCCGCGAGCACCACCCCGTCGAGCTCAACGCGCACCGTGCGAGTCGAGCGCAGGGCATCCACGCGCGTATACGGGTTGCGGGGATGCACGAAGACCTCCTCGTCTTCCTCGAACCACGCGTCGAGCGCCTCCCACTCGAACTTCACCATGCCCGCGAGACCCTCGATCGAGTCATCGGTGTACATCTTCGCCGCCTTCGGCACCTCGCGCTCGCCGACCTTGAAGCCGTAGCGCATGTAGGTGCCCAGCGCCTGATTCTTCTCGTACATCTCGTCGACGAGAAGGTCGTCGTTCACGTCGTCGATCGGAATGTAGTAGTAGGGATACTGCGGCTTCTCCCACACGTACAGGGCCTGGGTGGTGTCAAACATGACCTCGCCGGCGAAGTATCCGCGCACCCGCCGCGGTGCGGGCTGGATGAGGTTCTTGCCAGCAATCATCATCGGATAGTCGTTCACGATCGGTCTCCCTTGACTCTGATTCGACGGGGTCACCGTACCTCATCAATGAGAACGACTGGCTGTGGCATCCGCCCCCGGTCGGCGCGATCGATTCTCAGCGGCACTCCTGCATTCCGTCATCTCGCTTGCGCGCGAGTGCGTCAAGCATGAGGTCGAGGCCGAATTCAAACTCGTTCGCGGAACGGAGGCTCGCTGATCGCGGACTACGGTGTTGCTCCCCCAGCGGTGGTGCTCGAGAGAGCGAGCATCAGCGAGCTGGAACGATCGCGTGCTCGTCGAACCGTACGCCCGTGAGTTGCTCAGAGATGTCCCAGAGCATCACGGCTGCGGTCGCGTTGCGAGCGCCTCGCGGTAGTCGTGCTGGCGCAGGCTCGCCGCGCACCTCGAGGAACCCGTTGGGTCCGTAGTTCCCGCCGGGCAACGCGTCGGGGCTCGTCGCCGCAAAAAGCGAGGGCAAAATGCCGACCTCGACACCCTGCATGAACATCGACGAGCGCTTCTCTTGACGCGCACTGGGCGCCTTGCCATCTCGAGGTCCGGTCGACTGCAGGTTGGTTTTGGTACCGCCGGGGTGCGCCGCCGTGCTCGTGATGCCCCAGCCCTCGAGGTCGCTGCGACGCTGAAATTCGCGAGCGAACGCAAGGTTCGC
>JANOED010000293.1:0-1977 GCA_031413035.1 Leifsonia sp.
GCCGCCATCGACCGCGCACTCGAGCGTGGCGGAATCACCATGCGCGGATACGACCGCGTATTGCGCCTCGCGTGGACAATCGCCGATCTCGCCGGCAGCCCAAGCCCGACCGCCGCCCAGCTGGGGCAGGCCCTGTATCTAAGGAGAGCGATAGCGACATGAGCATGTTCGGACTGAAGGAAGCAGACCTTGCGAGCCTGGTGCGCGCCGTTACCAGTGATGACCTCGATCGCGAGCAGATTGAGGATCGCTTCGCCCGGGCGGCATGGTCGGGTATCGCTGAACCGGGCGATCGCATCGCCGGGGCCCTAGTGGGCACGCTCGGCGCGGCTGACGCGCTCAATGGGCTCCTTGAGAAGCGACCAGCGGCTGGCCTTTCGGCGCTGGTCGGTGTGACCGTCGAGGAGCTTCAGCAGGGGTTCGAACGGTGGCAACCCCGAGTGAACTCCGCAGCGGCGCTGCTCTCCCTGCGGCAGGCAGCCCGGTTCGGGGCTCAGCTTCGTGTTCCGGATGACTCGGACTGGCCCGCGCCGCTGAACGACCTCGGGCTGCACGCGCCCCTCGCCCTGTGGACTCGGGGAACTGCAGACGGCCTAAACGCTCTGGGGCACTCGATCGCCCTCGTAGGAGCCCGCGCAGCGACGGGGTATGGCGAGCATGTGACCATGGAGGCCTCGGCTGGTCTCGTTGACCGTGGCTACTCGATTGTCTCGGGTGCGGCCTACGGAATCGATGGAATGGCGCATCGAGCCGCGCTCGCGAGCGGCGGACTGACAGTTGCCTTTCTCGCCGGCGGGGTCGATCGGTTCTACCCGAGTGGTCACGACGCGCTGCTGAACCGAATCGTCGAATCCGGACTCGTTGTGTCCGAACTCCCGTGCGGCCAGCCACCAACTCGATGGCGCTTCCTGCAGCGCAATCGCTTAATAGCCGCATCCAGTCTGGCGACGGTAGTGCTTGAAGCAGGCTGGCGGTCGGGTTCCCTGAACACTGCCCACCACGCCCTCGACCTCGGGCGACCGATCGGGGCACTACCTGGGCCGGTGACGAGCGCGGCATCTGCGGGATGCCACCGGCTCATCCGCGAAGGCAATGCGCAGCTGGTGACGAATGCCGACGAGATCGCCGAGCTGGCCCCGCTGCCCGGAAACACCTCTGGCTCGGTTGCGGGCGAGCGACAGCAGCGACCCGAAGAAACCCGGGTTCTCGACGCGCTGAGCATGCGCTCGGCTCGCCCGGCGGTCGAGATTGCGAGGCGGTCCGGTCTGAGCGCGGCCGAGGTGGCCTCGGTGCTCGCGATCCTCGAGCTCGACGGATCGGTGACTGAGCACGAGTCCGGCTGGAGGAAGGTTACGGCTGGCCCGGCGCACGCTCCCAGCCGTAGGCTGGCCGAGTGATCCAACTCGGCCAGTATCCCGCCCCGTCCCACACGATCGCTCATATCAGCGACACTCACCTGCTTGCAGGCGGACGCCCGCTCTACGGCAAGGTCAACACCATCGAGCACCTCGCCCAGGCGCTCGCGCAGCTCGAGCGCTCGATCGCCCAACCCGAGGCGATCGTCTTCACCGGCGACCTTGCTGACCTCGGCGAACCCGACGCCTACACGCGTTTGCGCGAGATCGTCGAGCCGGTCGCCGCCCGCATGAATGCCCAGGTCATCTGGGTCATGGGCAACCACGACGAGCGTCCCGACTATTCGCGGCTGCTGTTCGACGAGGAATCGGATGCCCCCCAAGACCGCGTCTACGACATCAATGGCCTGCGCATCATCTCCTTCGACACCACCGTTCCGGGCTACCACCACGGTGAGGTCACCGACGACCAGTTGGACTGGCTTGCCGACGTTCTCGCCAGCCCTGCGAAGCACGGCACCCTGCTCGCGGTGCACCACCCTCCGATCCCCACCCCCCTGCTCGAAGCGATGGGGATGCTCGAACTCTTCGACCAGCACAAGCTGGCGGGCGTCCTCGAGGG
>JANOED010000294.1:0-2507 GCA_031413035.1 Leifsonia sp.
CTTCCTGTATCTCGAGCTGTGGAAGCAGCTCTACGACTGGGGTGCGCGTAGCGGGAGCGCGACAACCCCGCTACCAGAGGAGACAGCGTGAACGACGACACCACTCGCTCGGTCGAGATCGTCGAAGGCGAACTCGACCACGACGCCCTTGGTTTCACGGACGCCCTGGTCATCGGGCTCGCGTCAACGGCTCCGGCGTACTCGCTAGCCGCCGTGATCGGAACCGTTGTCGTCACCGTGGCTGTGCAGGCGCCGGCAGCGATGCTCATCTCGTTTATCCCGATGTTCCTGATCGCGACCGCGTTCTTCTACATGAACAAGGCGGATCCGGATGCCGGCACGACGTTCTCCTGGGTGACACGCGCTATGGGGCCCTATGCCGGTTGGATGGGCGGATGGGCGATCACGACGACGGGGATCCTCGTCGTCGGATCCCTCGCCGACGTGGGTGCGCGATATCTCTACCTGCTCGTCGGGTGGGACTCGGCAGCGGGATCGAAGATCGCTGTCGTCGTCCTCGCGGTCGCCATCATCGCGATCATGACAACGGTGTGCATCATGGGCACCGAGCTCTCGGCCCACGTGCAGAACTGGATGATTCTCGGCCAGGTGCTGGCCCTTCTCATCTTTGCCGGCGTGGCTCTCTACAAGGTCTACGACGGCGGCGCACCGGGGGAATCGTTGCGGCCGGAGCTCTCCTGGTTCTCGCCCTTCGCAGTTGGTGATCTTTCGTCCCTCGTCTCGGCGCTCCTGATCGGAGTTTTCATCTACTGGGGCTGGGAGAGCGCCGTGAATCTGACCGAGGAGACCCGGGACTCGCGCCGCGCTCCGGGACTCGCCGCGATTGTCTCGACGCTCGTTCTCCTCGTCACGTACGTGATCGTCACGACGGCGGTCGTGTCGTACGCCGGGCTCGAGACGCTGGCCGAGTTCGACGACGACGAGGGCATCTTCAGCTTCCTCGCCGCTGACGTTCTCGGGTCGCCGCTGGACAAGCTCGTCGTTCTCGCGATTGTCACCTCGGCGATCGCATCGACCCAGACGACGATCATTCCTGCATCACGCACGACGATGTCGATGGGGCGGCAGGGAGCGTTCCCGGCCGCCTTCGGGCGGATCCATCCACGCTTCCGGACACCTGCATTCTCGACGACCGTGATCGCCCTGGCAGCAACCGTCTGGTACGTGCCAAGCGCGCTCATTTCTGAGAACTTCCTCTTCGACACGCTGTCCGCGCTCTCGCTGATGATCGCCTTCTACTACGCCCTGAGTGGATTCGCCTGCGCGATCTACCACCGTCGCGAGCTACTGAAGTCGGCCAAGAACTTCCTGTTCATGGGGGTTGCACCAGTGACCGGTGCGGTGATTCTGACGTTCCTGTTCTTCCGCTCGGCGTTCGATCTCGCCGACGCGGGCGACTCCTATTCGGGCAGCTCATTCCTCGGGATGGGCGTGCCCCTCGTGATTGCGCTTGGGTTCTTCCTCCTCGGCCTGATACTCCTCGTGCTCTGGCGCATCGGCGGGCATGAGCGGTACTTCGGCCGGAAGGCGTTCGAGTTCATCGATCCCGAGGTCGCTGCAGGGCGTGCCTCGGCAACGGAAGCGGGGCACTGATGAGCAGCATCGTCGTTGGCTATGACGGGTCGGAGTGCGGACAGGCGGCGCTCGAGCAGGCAATCAAGCTCGCGTCGGCACTCGGCGATCGACTCGTTGTCGTGTATGCAGCGGAGCCGCCTGGTCGCTCGGTCGGGGAGGAGTGGCAGGAGCATCGGGCAGCGCTGGAGGAGATCGGGCGGCGCGTGGTTCTGGAAGCAGCCACGGTGGCCGAGCGAGCGGGGGTACAGGTCAACCCTCTGGTCGTGATCGAACGCCCTGTTGCGGCCCTGCTCGATGTTGCGGAGTCGGAGGATGCACGCATGATCGTCGTCGGCACGGTGAGTGAGCGTCCGTTGAAGGGCGTGATTCTCGGCTCCGTCCCTCACAAGCTCGTGCATCGGTCGACTCGGCCGGTCTTGATCGTCCCGATCCATGAGGAGCCCGAGGAGGTCTCCGGAGCATGAGCCAGAGCGTCGGAGTCGACCTCCAGCAGAACGCAAGAGACCACCTATGCGATTGCAGCGGCAATCAATCGTTCAACCGGTGGATGTGCAAGTGTGCTGGCGGTTTCGAGTCTGACGAATCGATTCTGTTTGCCTGTGCCCTGAAGAACACCATCTGGATCTGCAAGTGACGCCCCATAATAGAAAGAAAGTGACACACCCTTGGGCGAAACGGCCAACGAGCAAATGCAATCCGAAGTCCGTTCTGTCGTGCAGTAGCCGATGGCAAGGAATTGGTAATTGTCGTAAACCTGTTCCACAGCGGTTGGAAGCCGCTTGCGCAGGGACGAACGACATTGACGTGCAAGTTTGGCAACGGAGGCGTCGTACTTCGCGATGAAGTCCGCGAGCTGTTTTGTCGGACTTTCTTTTTGGGCCACGGTTGTACTCGCTCTTGGTGGTTCTGGT
>JANOED010000295.1:0-3540 GCA_031413035.1 Leifsonia sp.
CGACATGCGGAAGCACCGGCAGGGCTGGATCGTCAACGTGTCGTCCTTCGCGGGTCGGCTCGGACAGGCGCCCCGACGTCGTCTGGCTCCCCGACTCCTCCGGCATCGTTTACTCCATCGCCGATTGGCCTTTCCGTGAGCCGGTCAAGGATCGCAAACAGGATAATCAGTCCTGGCTCATGCACTTCGATCTCAATACCAAAAACGCCCGCGAGATTACCCGCATCAAAGGCCACACCATCAAGATCGCCATGCAACCGGGCACCCAGCACATCGCCATGATCGAATCTCAAGAGAAGTCGATACAGATCGTTCTCATCGACTTGCACAACTAACCGACGAGTTGGGCCGAGGTCTGGCCGGCTAGCTTCTGGTCGAAGGTGTACAGCGGGGTGGCGTCGGCGTGGTCGGCGGCAGTGACGAGGTAGCAGTCCTCAAAGCTCAGCTTCGGGTGGTCGACGTAGAGGTCGAACGCTTCTATCAAGAGGGCCAAGTTGCAGTCGATGGTGGGTCGCGAGAGAAACCCGCTCATCACGGTCACCTGCTCCCGTCGCGTAAATCGGTAGTACCTTCCCAGCGCGAAGATGGCCTCGATGACCGCGGCGTCAGACACCCGGTATTCGCCACCACTGACTAGTTCTCGGGCTGCAGCTTGCTGATCGGGAACATCTTCGACCAGCCAGCGGAGCACGACGTTGGTGTCGAGCGATCCGTTCACAGCCGCGGCTCCCGGTGCGCCTGATAGTACTCGTCAACGTTAAGGAGCGGTTCGACACCAGCCCGTTGAACTGCGGCACGGGAGATCTCGGCTATCTCCTCCAGCGTCGGAACTCGCCGGATCGTCAGAGTCTTGCCGTCAGCATCCAGTTTCGCGTCGAGACGGTCTCCTGCCTTGATCCCCATGGCGTCGCGCATGGCAGCCGGGATTACCAGTTGGCCCTTGCTGCTCAACGTCACGATCGCCCTCACGTCTTACATGGTACTGCGAGTAAGTCAAAGCACGCTGATGGCGCTGGCCCTCCAGCGGTTGTCCATGCCTTCGAGACGGATGGCCACCGCTCGGGTTCGAGCCCGCCCGCGCACAATGACGACCGCCTCGACAACTCCGTCGGCCGGCTCGCACACGGTCATCGACCCGATCGCAAAGGTCGGCCGCGCTGCGGGCTGACCCTTTGCCTGTCGCGCGCGCGCCGAGAGTACTACGCGTTTGAGCAGGTGACGGTAGACATCGTCAGTGACCCAGCGGGAGATCTGCTCGAGGTCGCGGGCGCCAGCGAGAATCTCGATCACGCAGCGCGTCAGGTTCTCGACTAGTGGGTGCGGATTCGGCAATGACGACGTGGAGGTCGGCTGCTGGCCGAAGAACTCGTCTGGTTCGAAACGCGGCCGGATTACTTTCGACGGCAGTACAGCGCTCAAGATTGCCCACCTCACTCGTTGCCAGAAATTCCTGTCAACCCTGCGGCGGGCAAACACCACTTAAGCAGGTCAGAGGGCAAGTGTCCACGTCGTCCCGCGAACCTGTGGATAACCTCGCCGGGAGCCATCTGCGAGCGGGCTAGTGTCCCGGCATGCGTTGGGACCACCTCTTCGACGACCTCGAGAGCCAGCTTGAGCGGGAACTCACTGCCGAAGATCTCGACGTTGAAGCCGAAGAAGAGCGTCTGCGGCTCGGCAGGCTGGCGGTACGGGATCGGCTCGTCGCCGTCAGTGCGAGCAGCCCCGAGCCGATCACGGTCACCTTGGTCACCGGCGAGCGGCTTGGTCTAATCGCCGACACGTTTGGCCGAGACTGGTTCTCCGCATCAGTGGTGGAGGGGCCGGTTCCGCGACGCCAGTGCATCGTGCCCGTGAGCGCGATCGCGTGGTTGAGTCTCTCGCCCGGTCAGGTTCGGGCGAGTCTCGGCGACCGGGCTCGGGATGCTCGCGCCGAGGCATCCCTGTCTCTCAGGTTGGGGCTGCCGTTCGTGCTCCGCGACCTGTGTCGACGCAGACGGGCGGTGGACCTCCTCCTGACGCCGGGTGGCACTGTGCACGGAACCATTGACCGCGTCGGGCGTGACCACCTCGATCTCGCCGTGCACGAGGCGGGCGCGCCTCGGCGGGCGTCGCAGGTCACCGAGGTACTGGCTGTGCCGCTGGCCAGTCTTGCGCTACTCAGTCACTGACGTCGGTCAACGACGTCGGTCAACGAGCGGGCACGGCGGCTAGCGTGAGACGCTGCGCTCACCGAACGTGTACTCGGTTAGCTGGTCGAACTGCGATTGGTTCCAGAGGCTCATGCGGCGAGACTGCTCGTATAGCCCCTCGATGTAACCCTCGAGTACCTCGCGTTCAACTCGCCACTGGCCGCGTGGGCCAACGCGAATGGCTGGTAACTCGCCCGAGCGCACCAGTTCGTGCACATCGGTGGCGGTCACGTTGAGCAGTTCGGCGGCGTCGGCGAGGGTGAGAAACCGTGCGAGGCCTGCGGCAGGGGCATCGTCCATCCCTCGATTATGGGCGTGTGCGCGGGCAGACGGGGCTACCAGAACGGGGGTGTGGATAACTTCCGGCACTGACTACCTGGCTTCGACAACATGGCCGACGACTGGCCGAGATGCGCGGCCCTGAAGCTTCGGGAGGTTGCCATGGCACGCACCGCCACACGCAAGGCGCTGCTCGACCCTCGTCTGGTGATTGGGGTTCTGCTGGTCGCGGCGTCGGTTGCTGGAGTCGTCGCGATCGTGGCGGCGAACGACCGGAGCATCGATGTGTATGCGGCGACCCGGCCGTTTGCTCCCGGAGATCGGCTGACAGCGCAGCAACTTGAGGTGCGCAGCGTGCGACTGGATGTCGCAGCCGACCTTTACCTTGCCCCGGGCGACGTGCCTGCGGAGGGCGTGCTCGTATCGCGTTCGGTGAGCATCGGGGAGCTGGTCCCGGTCAGCGCGCTCGGTGGAGTCGACGGCGCCCGGCTCGCCGCGCTCGTGCTGGAGGTAAAGGGCGCGCTCGCGGCATCCGTCGGTGCGGGCTCGGTCGTCGAGGTGTGGGCAGCAGCGCAGTCGGAGGCCGGCGAGTTCGGAGAACCGACGGTCATAGTCTCTGGCGCCACCGTAGTGCGGCTGGTACAGACCTCGACAATCGTGTCTGGCGGCGAAGTCACCGCCATTGAGGTGTTGGTGCCGAGATCGAAGATCGGTGTCGTGCTCCAGGCAGTCGCCGACGAGGCGAGCATGTCGATCGTGCCGTCGAGCATCCCATTGGGCAACTGATCGTGGGGGACTGATCGTGGTCGCACTGGTGCTCGGTCTTCCGACTGCCGACGAGCAGACCCGCCGCGTCGAGGCTGTTCGGCACGGACACGAGGTGCTCGCGAGCGCCGCCAGCGCGCAGGAGCTTGAGGTAGTGGTGCGTGCACTGCGTCCGACATTCGCCGTGGTGTCGGCAAGCCCCCAATGGTTGACGTCGCGAGTGCTCGCTGCCTGCGATGAGACCGGGGCGAGCGTGCTCGCGCTCGTGGCCGGCGAGGTTGACCGGCGGCACGCGGCATCCCTCGGG
>JANOED010000296.1:0-1946 GCA_031413035.1 Leifsonia sp.
CTCCTTCGCAATCTCCAAGGCTAGGTTCGGTCCGGATGCCACGGCAACCCGATCCCCGTCGAGCTTCAGCTCTTGGCGAATCACCTGGCTCATCCGCGCGCCGGTGCCCTTCTCCACGCCCTTCATCAACGAGACGACCAGAGCGTCAGCCGGGATCAGCTCCCGTACGATCTTCAGGTTCTCGCGAAGTGACTGTGACGGCACCGAGAGGTAGACCTGCTCGACCCCGTCGAGCACTTCGGGAAGGCGTGACGACGACCAGAGGTTGCGCGGGAGGTTGATGCCCGGCAGGTAGTCGGAGTTGCGGTGAGATTGCGAAATCTCACGCGCGAGTTCGGGGCGTCGCGCCCAGAGCGACACGTTCGATCCGCCGTCGGCCAAGATCTTGGCGAAGGTCGTACCCCACGACCCGGCGCCCAGCACGGCAACTCGACGGCCGGGAAGGGAGACCGCCTCCATCGCCGCCGTCGAGAGATCTGAGTATTCGTGAGGCTGAGCCATCTAGAACCTGCCGATTTCTGATTGGCCGTGCTTGCTCGGATCCCAGCGTTCGGCTGGGGCCTTCTCGCCACGCAACTCCTCGACCAATGCCGTGATCGCGGCCATGAGCTTGTCGGTCGCTCTCGCCAGAGTCGCTGCGTCGCGCTTGTCGCCGAATTCGCTCAGGTCGACAGGCGGCCCGAACACGATCGTCACATCCTTGCGCGGGAACAGGCTGATGCGCTTCGAGTACCTCGGCAGAATCAGCTGAGCTCCCCAGCTCGCTGCCGGGATCAGAGGCACACCCGCCTCGAGTGCGGTTCGAACCGCACCCAGCTTGCCGCGCATGGGCCAGAGATCCGGGTCACGCGTGAGAGTGCCCTCGGGGTAGACCACAACCGCATGGCCACTATCGGCCACCCGCTTAGCTACCTTGACCGGGTCGGCTTGGCGGTCGGTCCCGGTGCGCTCGACCGGGATTTGCTCGGCCTTGGTGAACAGCCAGCCGAAGACTGGGATACGAAACAGCGACGCCTTGGCCATGTAGCGGGGCATCCGCTCGACCTTCCAGAGGGCAACGCCGATGACGATCGGATCGATGTTGCTGTAATGGTTGGGCGACAGCACGAAGGCGCCCGTCGGTGGCACGTTCTCCGTGCCCCGAAGGTGATACCGGCCGACGAAGTACATGAACGGAAGCAGCAGCGCGCCGAAGAATCTGAAGATCGCGGTCTTCTCGCTCTTCACCCGCTTGGTCACTAGCCCTCGTACACGAAGTCAGCACCGAGCAGGCGAAGCTTCTCGATGAAGTGCTCGTAGCCGCGGCTGATGATGCCGATGTTCGTCACGGTCGACTGCCCGTCGGCGGTGAGTGCCGCGATCAGGTGGCTGAAGCCACCCCGCAGGTCGGGGATCTCAACGTCGGCACCGTGCAGCGGTGTCGGCCCGATGATGACCGCGGCCTGCTCCAGCCGGCGACGCGGCACTCGGCGACTGATCGACTCGAGGCCCTCCTGATGCACGGTGATGTTCGCGCCCATCTCGATGAGGGCCTCCGTGAATCCGAAACGATTCTCGTACACGGTCTCGTGCACGACCGAGCGCCCCTCGGCCTGGGTGAGCGCGACGATCAATGGCTGCTGCCAGTCAGTCATGAACCCCGGATGCACGTCGGTCTCCACCACGACCGGCTTGAGAACACCGCCGGGGTGGTAGAACTGAATGCCGTCTTCGTGAATGTCGAACGCGCCGCCGACTTTGCGGAAGATGTTGAGGAACGTCATGAGCTCCTGCTGCTTCGCGCCGACGACGAAGATATCTCCGCCCGTCGCGAGGGCGGCCGACGCCCAGCTGGCCGCCTCGTTGCGGTCGAACAGGGCGCGATGCTCATATCCGCTGAGCTTCTCGACGCCCTCGATGAAGATCACGCGGTTGGGTTCGACGTTGATGATCGCGCCCATCTTCTG
>JANOED010000297.1:0-6082 GCA_031413035.1 Leifsonia sp.
AGTAGAACTGCGGACGGTAGTTCGCGTAGAACGGGTTGTGACGGCCACCCTCATCCTTTGACAGGATGTAGGCGGTGCCCTCGAAGTCCGTGTGCGGCGTTACCGAGCCGGGCTTGACGACAACCTGGCCGCGCTCGACATCCTCGCGCTTGGTACCACGGAGCAGGAGCCCACAGTTCTCGCCGGCCCACGCCTCGTCGAGCTGCTTGTGGAACATCTCGATACCCGTGACGGTGGTCTTCTGAACGGGGCGGATGCCCACGATCTCCACGTCGGAGTTGATCGCGAGCGTTCCACGCTCGGCGCGACCCGTGACAACGGTTCCACGACCGGTGATCGTGAAGACGTCTTCGATCGGCATGAGGAACGGCTTGTCCTTGTCGCGCACCGGGTCCGGAACGGACTCGTCGACGGCAGCCATCAGGTCGAGGATGGACTGGGTCCACTTCTCGTCACCCTCGAGCGCCTTGAGGCCCGAAACGCGAACAACGGGTGCGTTGTCGCCATCGAAGCCCTGAGCCGACAGCAACTCGCGAACCTCGAGCTCAACGAGCTCAAGGATCTCTTCGTCGTCAACCATGTCGGACTTGTTGAGCGCAACGAGCAGGTACGGCACGCCGACCTGCTTGGCGAGCAGCACGTGCTCGCGGGTCTGCGCCATGGGGCCATCGGTCGCCGCAACCACGAGGATCGCGCCGTCCATCTGGGCAGCACCGGTGATCATGTTCTTGATGTAGTCGGCGTGGCCGGGGGCGTCAACGTGAGCGTAGTGACGCTTCGCGGTCTCGTACTCGACGTGCGAGATGTTGATCGTGATACCACGCTGACGCTCTTCGGGCGCCGAGTCGATCGACGCGAAGTCGCGCTGAACGTTGGTCGCCGACGGGAACTTGTCAGCCAGGACCTTGGAGATCGCCGCCGTGAGCGTCGTCTTTCCGTGGTCAACGTGACCGATTGTTCCGATGTTTACGTGCGGCTTGTTCCGCTCGAACTTGGCCTTAGCCACTGTGGGTCCTCCTCAGGACTGAAGTGCCTGAGCATCCGAATGGTTCTTCGGACGCTAGGGCGTTGGTGTGTGTTTATGTTAGTTGAACTGCCTGACGGGCGTTATTCGCCCTTGTTCTTCTGGATGATCTCGTCAGCTACCGCTTTGGGAACTTCCGAGTAGCTGTCGAAGCTCATCGAGTACACCGCGCGACCGGAGGTCTTCGACCTCAAGTCACCGACGTAGCCGAACATCTCCGACAGTGGCACCTTGGCGGTGACGACCTTGACTCCGGTCGCATCCTCCATGGACTGGATCTGACCGCGCCGCGAGTTGAGGTCACCGATCACGTCGCCCATGTACTCCTCGGGCGTGCGAACCTCGACGGCCATCAGCGGCTCGAGCAGTACGGGATCGGCCTTACGGGCGGCTTCCTTGAACGCCATAGAGCCGGCGATCTTGAACGCCATTTCCGAGGAGTCCACGTCGTGAGCCGCACCATCGAGAATGATGCCCTTCACGCCGACCATCGGGTAGCCGGCGAGAACGCCGACCGCCATGGACGCCTGGAAACCGGCGTCGATGGATCCGATGTACTCACGCGGGATACGCCCACCCGTGACCTTGTTCTCGAACTCGTAGATCTTTTCGGGAGTGACTTCCATCGGCTCGAGAGAGATCTGCACCTTCGCGAACTGACCAGAACCACCGGTCTGCTTCTTGTGGGTGTAGTCGTGCTTGTCAACAATGCGACGGATCGTCTCGCGGTAGGCCACCTGCGGCTTACCGACGTTGGCCTCGACGTTGAACTCGCGCTTCATCCGGTCAACAAGGATGTCGAGGTGAAGCTCGCCCATGCCCTTGATGACGGTCTGACCGGTGTCTTGGTTCTGCTCGGTTCGGAACGTCGGGTCTTCTTCAGCGAGCTTCTGGATGGCGACACCCAGCTTCTCTTGGTCGGCCTTCGTCTTCGGCTCGATCGCGACCTCGATCACCGGCTCCGGGAACGTCATCGACTCGAGCACGACCTGATTCGCCGGATCGCACAGAGTGTCTCCGGTGGTGGTGTCCTTGAGGCCGATGACCGCGTAGATGTGCCCGGCGGTGACGCTGTCGACCGGGTTCTCCTTATTGGCGTGCATCTGGAAGATCTTTCCGATGCGCTCCTTTTTGCCCTTTGTCGAGTTCACCAGCTGCGCGCCCGAGTCGGCCTGGCCGGAGTACACGCGAATGTAGGTGAGACGACCGAAGAACGGGTGCACGGCAACCTTGAATGCGAGTGCGGCGAAGGGCTCGGTCGCCACCGGGTGACGCTCAACCACAACGGTGTCGTCGCGAACGTCGTGTCCCTCGGTTGCCGGCACGTCGAGCGGGCTCGGCAGGTAGTCGACAACGGCATCCAGCATCGGCTGTACTCCGCGGTTCTTGAATGCTGAACCACAGAGAACGGGGTAAATCTGGCTGGAGACGGTGAGCTTGCGAATCGCCTTCTTGATCTCGGCAACCGAGAAATCGGTGTCACCCTCGAGGTAGCGCTCAAGCAGCTCATCGTCGGCCTCGGCGACGGTCTCGATGAGAACCGCGCGGTACTCCTTGGCCTTCTCAACGAGATCGGCGGGGATCTCCTCGATGGCGTACTTGGCACCCATCTCGACGTCACCCTTGGAGTCACCACGCCAGGTCAGCGCGCGCATCTCGACTAGGTCGACGACACCTTCGAAGGTGTTCTCGAAACCGATCGGAAGCTGGATGACCAGGGGCTTGGCGCCGAGGCGCTTGATGATGGTGTCGACCGTGAAGTAGAAGTCGGCGCCGAGCTTGTCCATCTTGTTGACGAAGCAGATGCGCGGCACGTCGTACTTGTCAGCCTGGCGCCACACGGTCTCGGATTGAGGCTCAACGCCCTCCTTGCCGTCGAACACCGCGACAGCACCGTCGAGAACGCGGAGCGAACGCTCCACCTCGACGGTGAAGTCGACGTGACCAGGGGTGTCGATGATGTTGATCTGGTGCTTGTCCCAGAAGCAGGTCGTCGCGGCGGAGGTGATCGTGATGCCACGCTCCTGCTCCTGCGCCATCCAGTCCATGGTTGCCGCGCCGTCGTGAACCTCACCGATTTTGTGGGTGATGCCCGTGTAGAACAGGATGCGCTCGGTCGTCGTCGTCTTGCCAGCATCGATGTGCGCCATGATGCCGATGTTGCGGACCTTGTTCAGGTCGGTGAGCACGTCCTGTGCCACGGGCTATTCCTTACGTTAGAAGTGTGTTGTCTGGATCAAGCTCGGGTCGAGTTACCAGCGGTAGTGCGCGAAGGCCTTGTTCGACTCGGCCATCTTGTGGGTGTCTTCACGGCGCTTGACCGCGGCACCAAGGCCATTCGATGCGTCGAGGATCTCGTTGGTGAGACGCTCGGTCATCGTCTTCTCGCGACGACCCTTCGCGTAGCTCGTGAGCCAGCGCAGTGCGAGAGTGTTGGCCCGGTGGGACTTCACCTCGACCGGAACCTGGTAGGTAGAGCCACCGACACGGCGGGACTTGACCTCAATGGTGGGGCGCACGTTGTCGAGCGCCTTCTTGAGGGTGACGACCGCATCCTGACCATTCTTGGCGGAGACGCCCTCGAGTGCACCGTAGACGATGCGCTCAGCGAGCCCCTTCTTGCCATCAAGCAGGATCTTGTTGACGAGCTGGCTGACGATCGGTGCGCCGTAGACGGGGTCTGCGACGACGGGGCGCTTGGGAGCTGGACCCTTACGAGGCATTACTTCTTCTCCATCTTCGCGCCGTAGCGGCTACGAGCTTGCTTGCGGTTCTTGACGGCCTGAGTGTCGAGGGCGCCGCGAACAATCTTGTAGCGAACGCCGGGCAGGTCTTTCACACGACCGCCGCGCACGAGCACCATCGAGTGCTCCTGCAGGTTGTGGCCTTCGCCCGGAATGTAGGCCGTGACCTCGGTGCCGTTGGAAAGCTTGACGCGGGCAACCTTGCGCAGGGCAGAGTTCGGCTTCTTCGGGGTAGTCGTGTACACGCGGGTGCAAACGCCGCGCTGCTGCGGGTTAGAACGAAGGGCGGGGGCCTTGGTCTTGACGACCTTCGGCTTGCGTCCCTTGCGCACCAACTGCTGAATGGTGGGCACTGTAATACTCCTTGTAATTGCTGCACGGTCACAGCGTCTTGATGGTTAGCATTCGTCAGGTCCGAAGACCCATCGAGTTCATCTGGACCCGCTGGTCTGACAGAAGCCAGGATTTGCGGGTATGCCGTGGGGGCCGTTCGACGAACGAACCCAGTGGTGCGAACAGCCGCTACTCGGTGCACCCCGCAATGGCATGCCTCAAGCGCACGACAAAGCGCACACCTTCCCAAGCGTAGTCGGGTTGGGCGGTGCCGGTCAAATGACCTCGGGGGCTAGACGGCGGCGCTGGCGCCCGCTGCGCGACGTTCTTGCTCGGCCCGGGTCTCCGCGACCTCTCGCTCCCACGCTGCGCGAGCGTCAGCATTGCGTGCCTTGAGGCTGCGCCCGCGGCGGCTGATCAACGCACCGGTCCACATCGACACCTCGCGCGCCACGAGCGCTGCGGCAATCACGAGCGGGTTCTGAAGTCCACGACTGAGCAGTTCCGCCGCTTCGGTTGGGGTTTTGAGGATCACGCCTTGCCCGAGTAGCAGCACGCCGACAGTGCCGAAGTAGACCAGGAGGGCGACGAACAGGCTACCGACCACATAGGCCGCCCATCCCGCCCGGTTGACGATAAGAACCAGCAAGACGGTGCCGATGATGTAAAACAGCACAGGGATAAAGAACGCCGGTTGAGTAATGAGGTTCAGCGTGAACTGGCCCACTCCGGTGACGGACGCGATCAGGGCGACAACTAGCGCGAACACGGCGGTGAACACCAGTCCCGACACGATGGCGAGGGCCGAGCCGACTCCACGGTTGCCCTTCTTCTTGGGCGCTGCTGGCGTCTCAATGTAGACGACCTGCGGCGCCGGGGAGTCCATGACGACAGCTTCGACCTTGGTGGGTTCCGATGATGCCGGAACTGCGGCTGACTGCCCTTCGTCGACCTCGACCGCGTCTTCGATCACCTCGGGCTTGTGGCGTCCGTGCTCGGGTGCTGGGGCGGTTGTGTCGTCGGTCATTCTCGTAGTCTAACGAGCGCCGTCCCAAGTTGGGAGGGGAGTCTTTCGACGCCCCTGACCGACGCTGCATGCGGCCTTAAACGGGAGGACGCACCCCGCGCCGGGGGACGGCGGCGGGGTGCGTCCGGACTGAGTCCTACCCGGACGGGGTGGGAGAAGGAGAAGGAGTCGAAGTAGGTGTGGGAGTAACGCTTGGCTCCGGGTTGGGCGTCGAGTTCTCGGTCTCCGATTCGACGTCGCCTTCGATGGGACCCTCCGGCCCGATGAGCACGAAGACCACTCCCGTGACGTCCATTCCCCAGTTCGCAGCGTCTGGCCCTTGTGCGAGCGTGAATGATGGGAAGACACTCAGACGGTCTCCAAATTGCAGTGCCCGGAGATAGCTGACAAGGCCGTCGCGCGGACCCAGCAAGGACAGCGTGTAGGTGATCGCGACGAGATTCTCGATCGCGAAATCACTCGGCACAGCATTGGCGTAGGCAGCAGCGGGCACCGATGGAACGGCCTGAGTGAACGAAACAGAGGTGAGCGAGACTCCGTTGGCCGCGGCCAATCCGGCAACCTCCGCGGAGAACGTTTCCAGGTCCATGGCATCTGGCACTGAAAGTTGGAGTTCATCAAGCTCGGTCTGAAGCTGAGGAAGAGCTTCGTCTTGTGCCTTTAGGCGAGCAAGCTCAAGCTGTGCGATGGCGTTTTGGTCATCCAAGCTCGTTGCTTCTATCTGCGCGTTGGCGGCCGAACCGAGCTGCGGCTGGATACCGAAGAACCAGCCCCCGATGAGGGCAGCGATTGAAACCACCGAAGCCACAAAGAACCACGTCCTGTTGCTCTGGACCACGATCAGCCCTCACTCTCGGTCGGTGTTGGAGTGGGTGTGGGTGTTGGTGTTGGTGTTTCAGTTGGCTTTGGATCCGAGGTCGGGTCTTGTGGCGTGCTCGTCTCGGGGTCTTGCCC
>JANOED010000298.1:0-5916 GCA_031413035.1 Leifsonia sp.
CACAGCGCGGGAGTCCCCGCGGGTCAGCACGTACTGGGTGCCGGTGGGCGCGGTGGCAGCGGGCGCGGTGGTGGACGCGGTCATTGTGTCAGCCTAGATGCCGTTGCGGCTCGATATCGTAATGACTATGCCCCACCACGCACGACAGCCGCTCA
Source organism: Leifsonia sp. (assembly GCA_031413035.1). Lineage (GTDB taxonomy): Bacteria > Actinomycetota > Actinomycetes > Actinomycetales > Microbacteriaceae > Rhodoglobus. Next base: position 156 of record JANOED010000298.1, read on the forward strand.
CCGCTGGCATCACGAAAATCGAGACCATGCTCGCAGACGGACGAGACCTGATCTACTACGACGATGCCGGGTCCACCCTCGGTGACGAGCGCGCCGTCGACGCCCGCGCTCTCGACCCGCGGCCTGCGACAGCCACGATGCGCCAAGACCCGCTCACTGCGGAGTGGATCTCGATCGCGGCATCCCGCCAGAATCGGGCCTTTCTCCCTCCCCCCGACCAGGACCCGCTGGCCCCGGCCACGCCGAGCAACCCTTCTGAGGTGCCGAGCAACTACGACGTTGTGGTGTTCGAGAACCGCTCACCGTCGTTCGGCCCGGAGCTTGGGGCGGTCGACCTCGACCTCGACGGAGTTGGCCTCGGCCGCACCGCGCCGTCTTTCGGTCGGTGCGAGGTCGTCTGTTTCAGCCCGGAGCACGAGGGCTCGTTCGGCTCACAGACCGAATCGCGCGCCCGTACAGTCATCGAGGCGTGGGCCGACCGCACCGCCTACCTCTCGAGCCTGCCTGGGGTTGCTCAGGTCTTTCCGTTCGAGAACCGCGGAGAGGCGATCGGGGTCACGCTGCACCATCCGCACGGCCAGATCTACAGCTACCCCTATGTGACACCGCGCACCCAACGACTCATCGCATCGATCGAGCAGCACGGGCCCGAACTTTTCCACGACATCCTGGCCTTCGAGCGAGCCTCAGAACGTGTCGTTCTCGAGGGCGAGAACTTCACCGCCTACGTGCCGTTCGCCGCCCGCTGGCCCATCGAGGTGCACGTTCTGCCGCACCGCCACATCCCCGACTTCGCGGCGACAAGCGAGGCGGAGCGTGACGAACTCGCGGGCTTCTACCTGCGGCTGCTGCGCGGGATCGACGCGATGTACGACACCCCCACCCCGTACATCGCCGCGTGGCATCAGGCGCCGGTGAGTGTCGCGCGCAACGACATCCGGCTCATGCTGCAGGTGACGAGCCCGCGTCGGGCAGAATCGAAACTCAAGTACCTTGCCGGCTCGGAGGCCGCGATGGGGGCCTGGATCGGCGACATCCCACCGGAGCAGTCGGCTGGGGCGATCAGAGAGGCAATCGCGCGAGTATGAGCGAGAGCGAGAGCGAGAGCGAGAGCGCTGACCTACGCGACGCCGTGGTCGCGGGCTTCCGCGAGGCCCACGGTACCGAGCCTGATGGGGTTTGGTCGGCTCCCGGGCGCGTCAACCTGATCGGCGAGCACACCGACTACAACCTCGGCTTCGTTCTGCCGTTTGCGATCAATCGACGCACCTTTGTCGCGCTGGGTGTTCGGGATGACGGGCGCATTTCGGTAGCCAGCGCCTCCACCGACAGCACGGTCGAGATCGCCCTCGCCGAACTCAGCCCCGACCGCCTTCGGGGCTGGAGCGCCTACCCACTCGGAGTCGCGTGGGCTCTCGGCCAGCACGGCGCAGACCTGTCGGCGGCCTCGGGAATGAACCTCTTCGTCGCATCCGACGTGCCGATCGGCGCGGGTCTCTCGTCGTCGGCCGCGATCGAGAGTGCGGTGGCGCTCGCTCTCAATGACAGCTGGGGTCTCGGCTTCGATCGGCAGACCCTGGCCAAGGTCGGTCAGCTTGCCGAGAACAAGGCGGTCGGCGCGCCCACTGGAATCATGGACCAATCCGCGTCGCTTCTCGGCCGAGAGGATCATGCGGTGTTTCTTGACTGCCGCAGCCTCGAGTCCCAGCTCGTGCCGCTCGGATTCTTCGAGGCCGGTCTCGAACTGCTCATCATGGAGACCGGCGTGAAGCACTCGCACGCGACCGGCGGATACGGCGAGCGGCGGGCATCCTGTGAGGCGGGCGCGAAAGCGCTCGAGGTCGACTCGCTGCGCGATCTCACGGTCGACGACTTGCCCCGCGCGAAGAACCTGCTCGACGATGTGACGTTTCGCCGCGTACGCCACGTCGTCACCGAGAACCAGCGGGTGCTCGACACTGTCGACCGACTCCGCAGCAGTGGCCCGGCATCGATCGGCGAACTCTTGGATGCCTCGCACGTCTCCATGCGCGACGACTTCGAGATCTCGGTGCCCGAACTCGACCTCGCCGTCGCGACCGCGCAATCGGCCGGAGCCCTCGGTGCCCGCATGACCGGCGGCGGGTTCGGGGGTGCCGCGATCGCACTCGTGCCCAGCGCTGCCGTCGAGCGGGTGAGCCTCGCGGTCGAAGCAGCATTCGCCGAGGCGGGGTTCACAGCGCCAATGATGTTCACCGTGACAGCAGCGAATGGGGCACACGCAGAGGTGTAGGCGCCGAGGCACAGGTACCGGTTACGGGCGGCCCATCGAGATGTACGTCCAGCCCGCGGCCCGCCAGGCCGCGGCATCCAGACAGTTGCGTCCATCGATGATGATGCGGGATGCCACCAGCGCCCCCACCGCGACCGGGTCGAGGTCTCGGTACTCACGCCACTCGGTGACCAGCACCACGACGTCGGCCCCGGATAGCGCGGCGCTCGCATCGGGCTCGAACTTCAGTTGCGGGTGTAGCGCTGACGCGGTGCCGATCGCCTGCGGGTCGGTCGCGACGACATCCGCACCCAACCCCTTGAGCTGAACGGCCACGTCGAGTGCCGGCGAGTCGCGCACGTCGTCGGAGTCGGGTTTGAAGGAGAGCCCGAGTACCGCCACGCGACGACCGTTCGGTGCACCGTCGAGCGCGTCCACGACGAGATCGACGACCCGCTGGCGCCGACGCAGGTTGATCGCGTCGACTTCCCTCAGGAAGGCAACCGACTCACCCCGGCCCAATTCCTCGGCGCGCGCGCTAAAGGCTCGGATGTCTTTCGGCAGGCACCCGCCACCGAAACCGACCCCGGCGTTGAGAAACCGGCGGCCGATGCGCGCGTCGTGACCGATCGCATCCGCCAGTTGGGTTACGTCGGCCCCAGTGACTTCGGCGATCTCCGCCATCGCGTTGATGAACGAGATCTTGGTGGCGAGAAAGGCGTTGGCTGCGACCTTCACAAGCTCGGCGGTCGCATAGTCGGTAACGATCAAGGGGGTTTCGGCGGCGAGCGCGGTGGCATAGACCTCGTTGAGCACCGCAGTTGAGCGGGCGCCGGACTCCCCTGCCCCGACCCCGTAGACGATTCGGTCGGGGGTCAGCGTGTCGGCAACCGCGAAGCCCTCGCGGAGAAACTCTGGGTTCCATGCCAAGTGAGCTTCAGGGACTGTCTCGGCGATCCGCTCGGCAAGCCGAGCCGCGGTGCCGACCGGAACCGTGGACTTGCCGACCACCACATCGCCCGGCGAAAGGTGCGGAATCAACGCTTCGATGGCCGCGTCGACGTAGGTCAGGTCGGCCGAGTTCTCGCCCTTGCGCTGTGGGGTTCCCACGGCGACGAAATGCGCAGTGGCTCCCGTGATCTCTGAGATGTCGGTTGTGAAACGCAGCCGACCCGAGCCTTGCAGTGACTCGAGCAGTTCGGTGAGACCGGGCTCGAAGAAGGGCGCCTTGCCCTCGGTGAGCGACGCGATCTTGGCGGGATCGACGTCGACACCGACCACATCATGACCCAGTTGCGCCATGCTCGCGGCGTGCACCGCACCGAGATATCCGCAGCCGATAACAGAGAGCTTCATGCGCACGAACTTAGTGGATGCAGTTGAACCGCAGGTCTCAGTCTCAGCCCAACCGCTCCGCAGCGTCGACCACGTTCTTGAGTAACATCGCCCGGGTCATCGGGCCGACTCCGCCGGGGACGGGTGAGAGGAAGCCCGCGACCTCTCGAACGCCCGGGTCGACATCGCCCACGAGCTGTGCCTTGCCCGTCACCGGATCGACGACGCGCGTGATGCCCACGTCGAGGACGGCCGCGCCGGGCTTAACCCAGTCCGGCTTGATGAGCGCTGCCACGCCGACCGCCGCGACGAGAATGTCGGCGCGGCGCACATAGGTCTCGAGGTTCTCGGTTCTGGAGTGAGTGAGGGTGACGGTGGCATCCAGCCCCTTGCGGGTCAATAGCAGACCGAGCGGGCGACCCACCGTCAGCCCCCGTCCGACGACGACCACGTGCTTGCCCGAGAGGGGGATGTCGTAGCGCTGGAGTAGCTCAACGATGCCCGCGGGCGTGCACGGCAGGGGCGAGTCGATGCCGGTCCCTGAGGCACTCGAAGGGGCCACCCCGAGCACGAGCCGACCCAGGTTGGTGGGGTGCAGGCCGTCGGCATCCTTGTCCGGATCCATCAGCTCGAGCATTGCGCTCTCGTCAAGCCCTGCGGGCAGCGGCAACTGAATGATGTAGCCGGTGACCTTGGGGTCGGCATTGAGCGCGACAATGGCCGCCATCACATCGTCTTCGGATGCCTCGGCGGGCAAGTCAACCCGAATCGAGTCGATCCCGACCTCGGCACAGTCGCGGTGCTTGCCCGCCACGTACGAGAGGGACCCAGGGTCCCGACCCACCAGGAGAGTGCCGAGCCCGGGCACGATCCCGCGCTCCTTGAGAGCCGCGATGCGTGTGGCCAACTCCCCCTTGATGGCCGTTGCGGTGGCGACCCCGTCGAGTACGACCGCGGTCACGGGCGTTCCGCTGGGCGCTTCGAGAACCTCAGCGACCGTTCCCTGAGGCTCTCGAAGGGAACGGTCGCTTCGAGAAGCTCAGCGACCGCGGTCACGCCCAGCTTCCCGGGCTGGTGAGACCCTCGTAGAGCGGGAACTGGTCGGCGAGCTTCTCGACCCGAGAGCGGAGAGCCGCGACATCCGGAGCAGGCATCAAGGCGGTCGCGATGATGTCGGCGACCTCCGTGAACTCGGCGTCGCCGAAACCGCGGGTGGCGAGGGCCGGCGTACCGATACGCACGCCCGAGGGGGTCATCGGTGGGCGCGGGTCATTGGGCACCGAGTTGCGGTTCACGGTGATGCCGACCGAGTGCAGGATGTCTTCGGCATCCTGCCCGTGGATCGCTGAGTTGCGCAGGTCGACGAGCACTAGGTGAACATCGGTGCCGCCCGTCAGCACGTCGATCCCGGCGCTCTTCGCGTCGGCCTCGGTCAACCGGGCTGCGAGAATTTGGGCGCCGCGAATGGTGCGTTGCTGACGCTCTTTGAACTCGGGCTCCGCGGCGAGCTTGAACGCGGTCGCTTTGGCCGCGATCACGTGCATGAGCGGCCCGCCCTGCTGGCCCGGGAACACGTTCGAGTTCAACTTCTTCTGCGTCTCGAGGTCGTTGGTCAGAATGAAACCCGCGCGCGGGCCGTCGAGCGTCTTGTGCACGGTCGACGACACGACGTGCGCGTACGGCACCGGGCTGGGGTGCAGGCCCGCGGCAACGAGGCCGGCAAAGTGTGCCATATCAACCCAGAGAACGGCGCCCACCTCGTCGGCTATAGCCCTGAACGCCGCGAAGTCGAGTTGGCGCGGGTAGGCGCTCCAGCCGGCGATCAGCACGTGTGGCTTGACCTCGAGGGCCTTCTCGCGCACGGCTTCCATGTCGATGAGCATGGTCGTCGGGTCAACACCGTAGGCGTGCGCGTCGTAAAGCTTGCCGGAGAAGTTGAGCTTCATACCGTGGGTGAGGTGGCCACCCTGGTCGAGCGCCAAGCCGAGAATTCGGTCACCGGGCGTCGCAATGGCCGCGAGAACTGCGGCATTGGCGGTTGCGCCGGAGTGTGGCTGCACGTTGGCATATGCCGCGCCGAACAGGCTCTTGGCACGTGATATCGCGAGCGACTCAGCCACGTCGACGAACTCGCAGCCGCCGTAGTAGCGACGCCCGGGATACCCCTCGGCGTAC
>JANOED010000299.1:0-12422 GCA_031413035.1 Leifsonia sp.
ATAGCCGCCCACGACTGGCTTGAGGCGACGGATGCCACGGCGCTCGCCGCGGCCCACCTCACGGTCGCGCCCGACGTGACCGAGGAACGGCACTACTGGCCCGGCGAGGAACACCCCACCGTCATGCTCCTGCGCCAGGGCGCCGGATTCGCCCGCACCATTCCGGTCGGCACGGCGCTCGCCGCGGTCGTCGGAGCCTGCGACGGCACCCTGTCGGTCGGCGCGATCTGTGCGGCGGTCGCCGACCTCCTCGAGGTGGATGCCACGGCTCTCGCCACCGAGCTCGACCCCGAACTGCGCGAACTCGTGTTGGTGGGCGTGCTCAGGTTCTAGGCTGGAGCCCCGCTCCTTAGGAGCCCGCAAGGAGGAACAATGACGTCTCCGAATTCGCAGATGACAGGCAACTCAAAAGTCATCGGCCTCGCCATCGCCGGCGCCGGAGGTGGTTTCCTGTTCGGGTTCGACTCCTCGGTCGTCAACGGCGCGATCGACGGCATCAAGTCCGACTTTGCGCTCGGGGACGCGCTCCTCGGCTTCACCGTGGCTGTTGCGCTGCTTGGTTGTGCGGTGGGTGCGTTCATCGCGGGCCGCCTCGCCGACCGGCTGGGGCGCATCCCGGTCATGCTCATCGGGTCGGCCCTGTTCATTGCCAGCTCGATCGGGGCGGGGCTCGCAACCGACGTCGGAGTGCTCATCGCGGCTCGCGTCGTCGGCGGTCTCGGCATCGGTATCGCGTCGGTGATCGCCCCCGCCTACATCGCAGAAATCTCACCGGCGGGCATGCGCGGTCGCCTCGGTTCGCTGCAGCAGCTCGCCATCACGGTCGGCATCTTCGCGGCTCTGCTGACGGATGCCGTGCTTGCTGGTTCTGCGGGCGGCGAGACCCAGCCGCTCTGGTTCGGCCTCGAGGCGTGGCGCTGGATGTTCCTAGCCGGCGTCGTGCCCGGCCTCGCCTACGGACTCATCGCACTTAGGCTCCCCGAATCGCCCCGCTACCTCGTGCTGAACGGGCAATTCGACAAGGCGCGCATCGTGTTCGAAAAGTACTGGCCCGGGCAAGACGCCGACGCGGCTCTCGGCGCGATCCAGTCCTCGATCGCCGCCGACACCGAAGCCCAGCGCACCGGAACCCTGCGCGGCTCGAAGTTCGGCCTCAAGCCCATCGTCTGGATCGGCATCATTCTCTCGGTCTTTCAGCAGTTCGTCGGCATCAACGTGATCTTCTACTACTCCACCGAACTCTGGTCAGCTGTTGGGTTCACCCAGGCCGACTCATTCGCCATTTCGGTCGGCACGGGCATCCTGAATATCCTCGTGACGCTCGTCGCCATCGCGCTCGTCGACCGAATCGGGCGCCGCCCGATTCTGATGACCGGGTCGATCGGTATGGCGGTGTCGCTCGGCACGATGGCACTTGCGTTTAGCCAGGCGACCGCCGCGGCATCCGGCCCACAGTTGGAGGGAGCGTGGGGGCCAATCGCGCTCGTTGCAGCCAACCTCTTCGTAGTCTTCTTCGGCGCGAGCTGGGGCCCGCTCGTGTGGGTGCTCCTCGGCGAGATCTTCCCCAACTCGATCAGGGCCCGCGCCCTCGGTGTCGCGGCGGCGGCACAGTGGATCGCGAACTTCGTCATCACCGTGAGTTTCCCGTCGCTGTCGGCCGCATCGCTGCCTCTCACCTACGGAATGTACGCGTTCTTCGCTGCGCTGTCGTTCTTCTTCGTGCTGAAGATCGTGCCGGAGACGAAGGGCATGAAGCTTGAGGATGCCGACGGCCTGCTCGTGAAACAGCCTGCCTGAGCTGCACGGCGCGCACACATCCCACGCTCACGGTTCTCCCACCGTTTGCTGAGGAGACTTTGAGAAGATTCCGTCATGTCCCGGTGGCGATTTCTCCTCAGTGTGTTCGCCGCGCTCTACATTGGAGTACTCGTGGGGCTCACCTTTGTGCGCACATCTGAGCAGGTGCAGCAGTCGGGGTTGTTGCCGTTGGCCGCGTTCTTTGTGCTCGGAGTGACTCTATTGCTACTCATGGGCCCACGCCGCTGGTGGGTCGCTGTCGGGTTCGGCGTGCTCGGCTCAGCCTGGATCGAGGCCGCTCAAACTGTCTGGATGCCGCCTGGCTACGCCTCCCTCGAGCACCTTCTGTGGGCCAGTTTGGGTCTGATTCTGGGAGTCTGCACCGCCAGCCTGCTGATCGCTCTGGCCCGCCCAGCCTCGCCCTCCCATGAACCTCACAGGATCGTCGCGCAGGGTGGGAGCAGGGAAATCCCCTAGGAACCCTCGGCCAGCCGGTGCGACCACACCGCCGGAATCGAGTCTCGAGGCACTCCGCCCCGTGCCGCGTCGCACAATCTGCGTCGTCGTGCGCACCACCCGGAGATTCTTCTGTGCCCTACTTGCCTCGCCATGTCCTTGTGCCCCCGGTACCTCGGCACATTGGCTTTCTGAACTACAACCGCAGGCTTCTAGCGATAGGAGCTGTCGCTGCAAGCGGCGCCCTATCGGGCATCTACGCGATGCCCGCGTCGGCCGAAGTGGTGCACGAAGAAGTCGAGGTCGCGCAGTTGCAGACGTTCGCTACCTCGTCATGGCCCGCGCCAATGGTGGTGGTGCGTGACGCCTTCGCGATCTCGTCTTACTCCCTCGTTCAGTGGCCGGTTCCCTCAACGACCACCCTGTCGAGCGGGTTCGGTTTCCGTTCGTGCGCGGGATGCTCGGCCGATCATCTCGGAATCGACCTCAATCCCGGCAGCGGTTACCCGGTGCAAGCCATTGCCGACGGCGTGGTGGTGCTCGCCGACAATGATTCGGGCGGACTCGGCGTGCACATGGTCGTCGAGCATGTCATCAACGGGCAAACGGTGCGCAGTCTCTACGCCCACCTGATTTCCGGCTCCATGGCCGCGGTCGTGGGCCAGACGGTCACCCGCGGTGAGCAACTCGGCCAGGTGGGAAGCACCGGTGCCAGCACCGGGGCGCACCTGCATTTCGGCATCCTGATCAACAGCATCGAGATCGACCCGCTGCCGTGGCTTCTCGCCAACGCCAACAGCTGATCGCTTCAGCAACCACAGGTGATTTGGTTCATCGGCGCGGTCAGAGGATCCTTGGTGCGGACGACCGGGCCGTGGTCGTCCTCCACGGGGTAGCCTTCTCGGGCCCAGTACTCGAAGCCGCCGATCATCTCCTTGACCTGGTAGCCGAGCTTCGCGAACTCCAACGCCGCGCGGGTGGAGCCGTTGCAGCCTGGACCCCAGCAGTACGCCACGACCGGCATGTCCAGCGGGATCTCGCGCTGTGCGCGGGCCAAGATCTCGGCGGTCGGCATATGTACCGCTCCGACGATTCGCCCCTGCGCCCACGAAGCCTGACTCCGGGAGTCGATCAGCACGAACCTGACACCATCGTCTTGGTCGGCGTGGACGTCTGAAGCATCGGTCTCAAAGGCGAGTTTGTCGGCGAAGTGGGAGACGAGGAAATCTGCGGTGGGGGCGGTAATTGTCATGCTCACAGATTATTCACGTGTCCGCGCGATCTAAACAGCCATTCCGCGGCAGAGACGTCGGAGGGGCGTCGATTTTGTGGCAGTGTTTCCCCATGGCCACGAATCTCCCTTTTGAGCCCGACAGAGTAGACACCGCAATCCTTACAGCTCTGCAAGGCAACGGTCGGCAGAGCATCGCAGACCTGGCACGTCAGATCAATATGAGCCACAGTGCCGCCGCCGAGCGCGTGCGCCGGCTAGAGGAATCCGGTGTCATCACTGGCTATGGCGCACAGGTCGACCCGGAACGACTCGGCTTCACAATTTTGGCTTACCTACGCCTGCGCTACCCCAGCAGCATCTACGAGCCGCTGCACACCCTCCTTGCCGGAATTCCCGAAGTCATCGAAGCACACCACGTCACCGGAGACGACTGCTTCATCATGAAAGTCGTCGCGACCAACATGAAGCACCTCGAACGTGTCAGCGGCAGGATCGGAACCCTCGGCAGCGTCACCACGAGCGTCGTCTACTCATCGCCACTCCCGCCACGCCCTCTCCTCCCGCCAAGCTGAGCACCACTCACTGTCAACAACGTCATGTTCAGCAACAGCTAGCTCGCTCTCAGCGTCCGTTTAGCTGTTCTGCCTAGAGTTATCGGTGACGGTGGGCGTCGCCTGCCACAGGGAGAACCACAATGGGCCTGTTCGACCGCCTCTTCGGTGAATCACAACAGCCGGCATCTCGCGCGCCGCAACCGCCGTCGGCCCGCTCAGCCGATGAGATCGCCGTCGAGCGCTATCGCTACCTGCTGCGCACCGCGCCTCCTGAGACCATTGAGCAGGTGCACGCCGAGGCGTTCGCCAAGCTCACCGACGACCAGCGAGCCCTGATCTACCGCGAGTTGAGCGAGAGCGGTGAGACTCCCCGGTCGATGGATGCCGCGGCTCTCGCCCAGTCCGCCACTCGCGCCGAACTCCGCCAGCCGGGTTCGCTCGAGCGTTCGTTCCAAGGACCCAGCTTCGGCAGCATGCTCGGGGCATCGCTGCTCGGCACTGTTGCGGGGTATGTGGTGGCGTCGGCTTTGGTCAGTGCCTTCTTGCCGATGGATGGCGGCGGCGACGCGAATGCCGACGGTGGCGACTCGGGTGCGGACTCGGGCAGCGACTCTGCTGGTGCCGACTCGGGCAACGATGCAGGAGGCGGCGATTTCGGCGGTGGGGGCGACTTCGGCGGGTTCGGTGGGGGCGATTTCGGCGGCGGCGGCGACTTCGGCTTCTAGATCCGAACTCGTCTGATCGACGCGCGCCTAGCGCGTTACGTTCACGAGCCCGCTGAATCCCTCGGGCACGATCACTAGGTTGCCCGCGGCCGCGAGCTCTTTGAGCGTGTCGAGGTAGCGCTGCTGCAAGATTGCGTCGGTGAGCGACGCGTTGAGGATCGCGTTCGCGTCGGCTTCGGCCTGTGCTTGCACAACCTTCTGTTGAGCTGACACCTTGGCTGCTTCGAGCTTCGCCTGCTCGGTCTGCACATTGATCTGGGCTTCCTGAGCGGCAGCGTAGGCATTGGTCACGCTCTCGCCGTAGCGGATCTCCTGCAGTGCGACATCCTCGACGATGATGCCGTCGTCTTCCCAGCGCAATTCGAGCGCCTTGAGGATTGCCTGCTGCACGGCATTGCGGTCGGTGAGCATCTCAATGGTCGCGAACTGGCCGGGAACCGAACGAACTACCGACCTGATGTCGTTGAAGATTAGCCGCGTGCGGAGGTTTTCCTCGTTGTAGTACTGGCTATAGATCTCGATAACCGAGTCGGGTTCGAGTGAGTAGCGGATCGCGATGTCTACGTTGGCGGTAACACCCTCGGCATCCTGCACCGTAATCTGCGGGCCGTCAGGGCTGCCGCCAATGTTGTCGCCCTCGCCGAACGACTGCTCTGTGACGAACACGGCGCGCTGGTTGCGCACGTCAAACGTGACCGGATCAACCCAGGGCGCCTTCCAGTGCAAACCGCTCTGGGTCTCGTAACCCACAATGTTGCCCGTCCAGTCGCGAAGCACATTGGCCTGACCGACATCCTGCCGGAAGAACGAGCTCAATACTCCAAAAACGACCGCGAGCGTGAGCAGACCAATTGCCGACCAGCGCGCGGCGCGCGAGATTACGACGTTTCCACCGGGGCGGAATGCGCTGCCCACCGGTGTCTCGCCCGATGCGACGACACGGCGTCGAGCATTGGACCCCGCGACCACGAGCGCAATGATTCCCAGCAGCAGAAAGATGATGGCGAAGACGAACATGGCGCCCACACTAGCTCAGATGGGGTGAGCTAGCTCAGGTAGGTTGAGCAGATGGCTACCGATTTGCCGACGGTCTCGATCGTGATTCCCGCGTACAACGAGGAGGAGACGATCCGGGCCTGCGTCGTGGCAGCAATCGAGCAGACGGTCCCCGCTCACGAGATCATCGTCGTCGACAACAAGTCGACGGATGCCACGGCCGCCATCGTGCACGCTCTGCAGGTGACCTACCCGGGCACCCCCATCGTCTACCTCCAGCAGTTCGAGCTGCAGGGGCTCATCCCCACCCGCAACTTCGGTCTCAACCACGCGACCGGGGAAGTGATCGGACGCATCGATTCCGACTCGGTTCTCGAACCCAACTGGGTGGAGCAGGTGCAGCGAGTGTTCACCGACCGGGAAGTGGCGGCAGCAACAGGCCCGGTCATCTACTACGACATGCCGTTGCGCCGGTTCGGAGCGATTGCCGACGACGCTCTGCGTCGAGCCGTGATGAAGGTGACCAGCGAGTTTCACCTGCTGTTCGGTAGCAACATGGCCCTGCGGGCGAGCGCATGGCATGAGATTCGGGATGCTACCTGCCTCGACCCCGACGACGAACTTCACGAAGACGTTGACCTGTCGATCCACCTCAACGAGCACGGACTCAAAGTTGCCTACTCGTCTGACATGGTCGCGGGAATGTCGGCCAGGCGGCTGGATGACTCGCCCGCCCAGTTCTACAACTACGTGATGCGCTTCGAGCGCACCTACGACAAGCACAAAGTGAAGAGCCTCTCCCTCAGGGCACCGATGGCGATCTTCCTCTCGGCATACCCGGCGTTGAAAGCGATGCGGCTGGGTCGCAACCGCTGGGTCGCGTTCACGGAGCAGGAAGAGCGGGCGATCGAGTAAGCCGCCACCTAGTCGAGCAGCAGGAACAGACTCGTCTGGCCGCACGCGAGTTTGTGACCCGTCGCATCGAGGCGAAGGATTGAGCCGGTAGGTCGGTGCGGGTCGGTCGACACGACAACCCGACTCGAGGCATTGACTAGAGTTGCCGTTCCGCCGATCGCACGCACGGGGGGAAGCAGGGTGCGCTCAATGTCATTGACATAAAGATCGGCACCGGCCACCCCGATCATGGTGCCACCATATGTGACGGGCATGGTGAGAGTGAGTGTGTAGTCGTCAGTGCAGAGGTAGTCGACGTAGGGGCCGGTGATGTGCGGCCGACCGGTTGAGGCGGGCACCCGCCACCACTCGAGGGTGGTGTAGTCGCGGAATCTCTCCGAGTTCGGGTCTTCCTCGGTTTCGAGTCGACGTAAAGCAGGATCAGCAGAGCCCACCACACCAAATGTATTGGCGTGCCCGAGCCACCAGGCCAAATGCCAGGCGGCGTCTGTGATGAAGCCGGGCGAGGCAACCAGTCCCGCCCCGATGATGAGAGCGTTGGGCGCCGAGAGCTCCGGCACAACCAGTTCTTCAACGAGAGCATCGATCTGGGCGACAGTTACCGTTCCCGCGCTCGTAGTGACTTGGAGCTCAATTGCGGAGCGCCACGAGTCGATCTGATCGAAGACTCCGCCGAAGATGGCGTCTATCGCGTGCATGCACTCCTGCACAGCCGGATTTATGGTTGAGGACACTTCAGCCCTTCCGTTCAATTTCTGCTTTGGCATCGAGCAGCCATTCGATGGCACCTGCGATGTGCTCGACGGTGAGTCGTCTAGCGGCCGCACCGTCGAAATCCTCAATGGCCCGAACCACAGCCACATGGGCATCGCGGCTTTGCCTGCGATGACCGTGATCGCGTAGGCAGAGCCACAATAACGGGGCAAACTCCGCTTGCAACCGAAGCTCCTCGCGCACAAGTCGGGCCGACTGCGAGAGCGCTGCTACCTCGAGTCGAAAGGTACCTTCTCCTCGCCGCGATGACACCTCGATGGCGGGATCGATCGCCTCGATTGTCGTGTGCAGGTGCTGAATGTCGTCGGGAGTGGATCGATCGGCGGCCAGTTCGGCGGCCGTGGCTGCGATCGCGGTGTAATACACGCCCATGTCGCGTAACTCCACCCGCGACAGTCTCTTCACTCTGAGGTCTATGCGCGCATCTCGCGAACCCTCCGAGATCACGAAGCTGCCTCCGTCACGCCCGCGCCGGGTCTCGACCAATCCGAGATCTCTCAGCGACTCCAGCGCTTCGCGTGTGGTGACCGTCGCGACCCCGAACTTTCGAGCCATCTCCGTTTCGCTCGGTAAGCGCTCGCCGTGTGAGAGCAAGCCCAGTTCAATCGCGTCGGTGAGTCGCTGAGCGACCAACTCGGCGCGCCCGCCGCCCGCGACCGGGGCGAAGACGGCTGCTCGAGCTGCAGTAGTCGAACGGATGGACTGAGGCATCGTGACGCAACCGTAACATGCGGGGGACTTGCATGACATCTGCTTCCATATGATTTACTACAGTCAGGCAAGGAGGCCCCGCGTGACACCAGCTACGCCTGCGATTCGGCTCACCGCACTGACGAAGCACTTTGGGGCAGTTCACGCGGTGGATGATCTTAATCTTGAGATTGCCGAAGGCGAGTTCTTCGCGATGCTGGGGCCGAGCGGATCGGGCAAGACGACGGTGCTCAGGCTGATCGCCGGTTTTGAGCTGCCCACCTCGGGGACGGTTGAGTTGCAGGGCGTTGATGTGACCCGCCGCGCCCCATTCGACCGAGATGTCAACACGGTTTTTCAGGACTATGCACTTTTTCCCCACATGACTGTGCTCGAGAATGTGGCATACGGCCTTCGAGTGCGCGGAATGGGGCGCACCGAACGCAACGAGCGGGCGGAGGGCGCGCTCGCATCCGTTGCACTGGCGGGTTTCGGTGATCGCAAACCCAGCCAGCTCTCCGGTGGCCAGCGACAGCGCGTAGCCCTAGCGCGGGCGACTGTTGTGCAGCCGAAAGTGCTGCTGCTCGACGAGCCGCTGGGCGCGCTCGACCTCAAGCTGCGTGAACAAATGCAGGTCGAACTCAAAGAACTGCAGCGCTCACTGGGCATCACCTTCATCTTCGTCACCCACGATCAGGAGGAAGCACTCACCCTGAGTGATCGAATCGCGGTTTTCAATCACGGACGCATCGAGCAGCTCGGCACGCCCACCGAGATCTATGAGTCGCCTGCGTCGCCGTTCGTTGCCTCCTTTGTCGGAACGTCGAACCTCTTCGATGCTGTCGATTCGCCAGAGATGCTGGGCATCCCTGGCACGAATTCGATCCGCCCCGAGAAGATCACCTTGCACTCTGGGTCGACCCAGCCCGGCCTCGACACGATCGGCCTGTCGGGACAGATCGCTGAGGTGATCTATCTGGGCACCAGCACCCGCATTCTCGTCGAGCTGGCCGGAGGCAGACGACTGACCGTACTCGAACAAAACGTCGCTTCCCACTCCACGCACGATCGTCGGGGCGACGCAGTCGAGGCAAGGTTCTCGCGCTCCGACATCGTGTCGCTCGAACCGGCGAATACCTAACCTTTCATCCCCACCAAAGAAGGAGAAGCACACAATGCGAAAAACAGCACCCAAGCGGTCGGCAATCCTTGCCGGCCTCGCGATCGCGTCGTCGGTCGCACTACTCACAGCCTGCGGAACCAGCTCTGGTTCCGACGGCGCGGGCGAGGAAGCAACCGGTCTAGGAGAGTTCGAGGGCAGCGTCTCGATACTCGCTTGGCCTGGCTATGTTGAAGACGGCACGAACGACCCCGCAGTCGACTGGGTCACTCCCTTCGAGGAGGCTACTGGCTGCGAGGTGACGAGCAAGACATACGGCACCTCGGATGAGGCATTCAGCCTCATGAAGACGGGCGAGTACGACGTCGTCGCGGCTTCGGGAGATGCAAGCCTGCGTCTCGTCGCTGCCGGTGATGTCGCTCCGGTGAACACCGACCTCCTCGAGAACTATGCCGGCATCTTCGATTTCTTGAAGATGCAGGCGTGGAACAGTGTCGATGGCGTGTCGTATGGCATCCCGCACGGCTACGGGGCAAACCTTCTGATGTACAACACCGAGGTGTTCCCGGAGCCCCCCACCTCGTGGAGCGTGGTCTTCGATGACGCTGCCGCGAACACCGGCAAGGTAACGGCATACGACTCGCCAATCTACATCGCCGACGCCGCGCTCTACCTCATGACCCACCAGCCCGACTTGGGCATCACCAATCCCTACTCGCTTGACGAGACACAGCTCGCTGCGGCCGTCGACCTCCTGAAGGCACAGCGCGAGCACATTGGCGAGTACTGGAGTGACTACCTCAAGGAGATTCAGGCCTTCGAGACGGGTGACAGTGTGGTCGGCACGACCTGGCAGGTCATCCAGAACTACGTGTCTACAGGCAACACTGAGGTTGTACTCCCGGAAGAGGGCGCAACCGGTTGGTCCGACACCTGGATGATTGGATCTCAGGCCGCAAGCCCGAACTGCGCGTACGCGTGGCTCGACTACATTGCCAGCCCTGAGGCAAACGCCGCCGCCACCGCGTACTTCGGTGAGGCTCCGTCCAGTCAGGCAGCGTGCGACTTCCGCGAGGACTGCGAAGCATTCCACGCGGGTGATGCAGAATACGCGTCGCAGATCTGGTACTGGTCGACTCCGATCGCCGAATGCCTCGACGGTCGCACCGATGTGGAGTGCACTGACTACTCCGCGTGGACGACCGCATGGTCGGAGATCAAGGGCTAAGTACTGACTTAATGCCCACACCCGCTCCGACAATCGAGCGTGCCGGGGTCCCTCCTCACCGAGAGACCCCGGCACGCAAGATTTCCGTGTTCCTGAGTCAGCACGCCCGTGTTCGTCTGGTGTTGCTGCTCTCCGTGCCCCTGTTCTGGCTCAGTCTCGTCTACATCGCTGCCCTCGCGGCGCTACTCATCACTGCGTTCTGGACAGTTGACAGCTTCACGGGTCAGGTACAAACCATCTGGACTCTCGACAACATCATCACTGTTCTCACCGGGTCGCTCTATCAGGTTGTCACCGTGCGCACGTTGGGGGTCGCACTCCTTGTCACCCTCATTGACATTCTCATTGCGCTCCCCATCGCATTCTTCATGGCCAAGGTCGCGAGTCCTCGACTCCAGCGCATCCTCGTGATTGCAATTCTCATGCCGCTCTGGGCGAGCTACTTGGTTAAGGTCTACTCTTGGCGATCCGTGCTGTCGCAGGGCGGCATCCTTGACTGGCTCGTGTCACCATTCGGGGGTGAATCGCCGGGTTACGGCCTTCCCGCGACGGTCATCACTCTGTCGTATCTCTGGCTTCCGTACGTGATTCTGCCGATCTATGCCGGACTTGAGCGCGTTCCCAACTCGCTGCTTGAGGCATCCAGCGATCTCGGGGCAAAGACGTGGCGCACCCTGACTTCGGTAGTCCTGCCGATGCTCTGGCCCGCCATTATCGCCGGATCGATCTTCAGCTTCTCTCTGTCGCTCGGCGACTACATCACCGTCAACATCGTTGGTGGTGCGAATCAGCTGCTCGGAAACCTCGTGTACACCAATATTGGCGCGGCCAACAACTTGCCACTCGCCGCGGCCATCGCACTGATCCCCATCGGAATCATGATCGTTTACCTCACGGCCGCTCGTCGCACGGGCGCACTCAACAACCTTTAGGAGCAGGGCAGATGCGATTGAGCCGCACCGCGCGCGTGACACTGGGCAGCATTACCGGGGTGATCCTTGCGGTGATTTACCTGCCCTTGGGTGTGGTTTTCATCAACTCCTTCAGCACCAGCGCGAGTCTCACCTGGCCTCCGCCTGGCTTCACTCTCGAGTGGTGGGTTCGTGCGTTTCAGAATCCTGGCGCCCTCGAGGGGGTCACGACGAGCTTCCAGATTGCTCTCGCTGCCACCGCCATCTCGCTCGTTCTCGGCACGTTGATCTCCCTAGCACTCCAACGCTTCCAGTTTTTTGGGCGGGATGCCGTCAGCCTTCTCGTGATCCTGCCGATTGCGCTTCCCGGAATCGTGACCGGAATAGCGCTCAACAACTTCTTCCGCACAATTCTTGACGTGCGGTTGGGGATCCTCACGATCATCGTGGCCCACGCAACATTCTGCATAGTGACGGTATTCAACAATGTGATCGCGCGGCTGCGGCGCATGGGAACGTCGTTGGAAGAGGCATCCGCAGATCTGGGCGCCGGGGTATGGACCACCTTTAGGCTCGTCACCTTCCCTCAACTGCGATCGGCCCTCTTGGCTGGGGCCCTGCTGGCCTTTGCCCTCTCATTTGACGAGATCATCGTGACGACTTTCACCGCGGGCGCTGGCGTGACCACCCTGCCCATTTGGATACTGGACAACCTGTTCCGCCCCAGTCAGGCGCCTATCGTCAACGTGGTTGCCGTCGTGCTGGTCATCGTGTCGATCGTGCCGATCTACTTCGCTCAACGGCTATCTGGATCGGAGCAGCTTCAGAAGTAGTCGGAGCGCGACGTGCGCGAGAGCCCGTACCCGCGCCGCCAGGAGTAACATGGTGGGTGAACACGGGAGTCCGGTGAGCCGGGCTGAGAGGAAGCTTCTCCAAGCTTCGACCGTCGAACCTGATCTGGATCATGCCAGCGCAGGGAGGCCTCTTATCGATCCCGTGCCATTCATTGGAAAGGCACGCAA
>JANOED010000300.1:0-3614 GCA_031413035.1 Leifsonia sp.
GGTCGCTCCCAAGCCTGCGACCAGCAGTCCAATTGTGAGGTTCGCGCCACCGGCAACGATGCCCTTGAATGCCACCACATGCTCTGGCGCCAGATGTTCGATGCGTGCCGTCACTCCGTTGTCGAGTCCCCAACACGCGCACGCGCCGATGATCAGAATTGCCCCGACCTCGATCGCGGCTCCTGGCTCCCACGTGAGCAACGCACCAGCGGTCGTGATGAGTGCGGCACTGGTTAGCAAACGAGGGCCGAGATGCTCTCGGAACAACACCGCTGCGAACACGATCGTGGCGGCCAGTTCGGTGTTGAGCAGGATCGACGCCGACGCAGCGTTTATCCGGGCAAGTCCGGCGACCAGCAACACGGGACCGATCGCTCCGCCGGCAACGACAGCAACAACCGTGGGCCGCCACTCGGTCATCACTGCTTGACGAGTCGGAGGCCGCCGGATCACCGATGGAGCAACCGCCAACGCGGCGCCGAGATACAGCAAGCCCGCCAACGTGAACGACGGGACCGTACCCGCAAGTTTGGACGCGGCCGGCGCGGTGGCGCCGAAGAGCACCGCTGCGAGCAGACACCGTGCAACCCCGACGCGACTCATCACAACCATTCTGGAGCAAACCACTCAACGCGATTCATGAATCGGCACCGCTGCGTCACCGACCAACAATCCGGGTACTTGCAGCCAGCAACGCAATGGTGGCAATCATCGCCATCGCGCTGCCAGACGATTTACAGCGACGGTGGCATCTCGCGTCGTGTCCAGACGAATCGGGACTGTCAGACAATTGGTGTAACTGGTCTGGCGGTGCATGTTGGTTGTTGGGATCGTAGGCCTCAGAAGAGGCGGCCTTCGAAGGTGATGGCGAAGGCGTTGAGGGCGGGCTTCCAGCGGTTCATCCATCGTTCTTGGCCGGTGCCGGTCGGGTCAAGCGACCTGACGACCATGTAAAGGCATTTCAGTGCTGCCTGTTCGTTGGGGAAGTGCCCTCTGGCTCGGGTGGCCCGCCGGAATCTGGCGTTCAACGACTCGATCGCGTTCGTCGAGTAGATGACTCGTCGGATCTCGGGTGAGTAGTCCAAGAACGGCACGAACTCGGACCAGGCGTTGGTCCACAGGGTGCGGATCGCCGGATATTGCTCGCCCCATTTGTCGTGGAACTCGTCGAGGCGCACGTGGGCGTCGGCTTCGTTGACGGCGGTGTAGATCGGTCGCAGGTCTTTGGCCATCTTGTCCCAGTCGCGCCGGCTGGCGAGGCGGAAGGTGTTGCGGATCAGGTGCAGCACACAGGTCTGCACGACCGCCAGCGGCCAGGTCGCTTCGATCGACTCCGGTAATCCTTTGAGCCCGTCGCACACGACGATGCAGGCGTCGTCGACACCACGGTTCTTGATCTCGGTCAACACCTGCAACCAGTATTTGGCGCCCTCGCCGCCGGTGCCGATCCACAACCCCAGAATGTCGCGTTGGCCGTCAACAGTGACCCCGATCGCGGTGTAGACGGGCCGGTTCGCAACCTGGCCGTCGCGGATCTTCACCATGATCGCATCGATGAAGATCACCGGATAGACCCGGTCGAGGGGCCGGTTCTGCCACTCCGCCAAGTCCTCCAGAACCCGGTCGGTGATCTTCGAGATCGTCTCCCGTGACACGTCGGTCCCATAGGTCTCAGCCAGGTGTGCTTGGACCTCACCAGTCGTCAACCCCTTGGCGATGAGTGAGATCACCATCGAGTCGACCCCGTTCAGCCGACGCTGCCGCTTCTTCACCGTCGCCGGCTCGAAGCTGCTGTCACGATCACGGGGCACGTCGATGTCGACCGGGCCGATCTCGGTGATCACCGTCTTCGAACGGGTCCCGTTACGCGAGTTGCCGCCGTTACGGCCAGCCGAATCGTGCTTGGTGTAGCCGAGATGCTCATCCATCTCGACCTCCAACCCGGTCTCGAGGATCTGTTTGGTGAGCTCACCCAGCAACCCTCCCGGGCCGACCAGATCGATCCCCTCCGAACGAGCCCTTGCGACGAGCTCCTCCGCGATCGACTGATCAAGTCGACCGTCATCGTTGTTGTTGGTGGGCGGTGTCGCCACCACCACATCATGGTCTGTCATTGTCTGTCCTTCCGGCCGAACCATGACGGTTCAGCGTGTCAGACCAGACCAGTTCCACCGTTCATCTGACAGTCCCGACGAATCAGTCGTCGGCGTCGCGGAGCACGTTGGTGAGGATGTGGGCGCCGTCGATGGTTGGTTTGACGCGGTGGCGGTAGTGCTTCTGCAGCATGCGCAGGTCGCGATGGCCGAGTTGGTCGGCGACTTGCTCGATCGGGAGTCCGGCGTCGGCCATCAAACTGGCGGCAGTGTGGCGCAACAGGTTGGGGGTCCATCGGCCTTCGATGCGTGCAGTCGCGATGAGGCGATCGAATTCGTTGCGGACCGCCTTCGGATCGGCGGGTCGTCCGCTGGGTGAGGTGAACACCAAGTTGTCGGGGTTGGACCACGCAACCCCGAGCAGAGCTGCGTGCTCGTCTTGTCGCTGCTGGTGGTGTTGGAGGGTGTCGAGGACGATTTGTGGGGCTTCGAGGGTGCGGATACTGCCGGGCGTCTTGGTGTTGCCGATGGTGACGGATCCGTCGGTGTTGGTGGTGCGAGCACGCCAGATGTGGATGGTGCCGGCGTGGACGTCGATGTCGTTCCACGAAAGTCCGGCGGCTTCGCCGGGTCGGATGCCGAGGTACAGCATCAGGACCCACATCGCTTCAAGTTCGCTGCCTTGGGCCGCGGCGAGCAACTGTCGGGCCTGTTCGACCGTCATGGACTTGCCCGATCGTTCGGTCGTGGCGCCGATGGGGAGCTCCGCGAGGGTGGCGACGTTGCGGGTCACTAGGTCGCGTCGTTGTCCCCAAGCCAGGGCTTGGGCCAGGGTGGAGCGGAGTTTGATCAGCGAGTTGCGGGACAACGCATTCGTCGCGGTTCGTCCGCGACCTTTGCGCGGTGTCGCCTGCTCGTCGGCGGGGTTGGTGCGGCGGGTGAGGGCGGCTTCGACGTCGTCGACCGTGAGCGCTTGAAGTTTGATGCCGCCGAGTTCGTCGGTGAGGATTCGTATCGCCCAGTCGTGGCCGGCGATCCGCGAGGGGGAGAGGTTGCGGTTGGGGAGTGCCTTGGTCTGCCAAAGCTCGAGCAGCTCGGCGACGGTGCGGTCGCGGGTGATGACCGGGAGGCCGTCGTCGGCGGCGCGTCGGAGTTTGTCGAGTTTGTAGCGCGCTTCGGTCTTGGTGCGCGCCGAGACGGTGCGGGGTTTACCGTTGACACTGATCCGCCCGATCCAACGGTCGCGGTCCGCGCGGTAGAACAGGGCTCCGTCGCCGCGTCCTCGTCGACTCTTCTTCACGGCCATCGAATATCTCCCGGATCAGGATGACACCTTGGTCGACACTCTACAACCCAAGGTCGGAGCGAACCAGAGCGAACGTCGCCGAACAGGAAGTGCTTACCTACGTGGACCTTTGCCAAACTGCCCGCCACGAGCAGCTGTCCGCAGCCACTGGCCAGCGCGACCGCCTCGCGGGTCGCAACGCCCGTGACCAGGCCCGCCGAGGGAGTGATCACCAC
>JANOED010000301.1:0-2196 GCA_031413035.1 Leifsonia sp.
AACCATGCGGTGGTTGCTGACTTTCCCGTTCCCGTGGCACCGAGCAGTACGACATCGGTTTCGCCCGCGTTGATTCGCTGGGCGAGTTCGGCGATCGCCTGCGGCTGGTCGCCGCTCGGCACATACTCGCTGATTACCTCGAAGGGTCGCACCGATCGGGTGGGCTGCATACCTCCAGCTTAGGCACGGCCCCTGACAGCCACCCACAGCTCGTCGACCTGAGCGAGCAACTGCTCCACGGAGCCGCCATTGTCGATCACGACGTCGGCTAGGGCGAGGCGCTCGGCATCCGTTGCCTGAGAGTTAAGACGGTGTGCGGCTTCTTCTCGGGTCATCCCGCGGAGTTCCACCATGCGATGGATCCGTTCCTCGGTGTCAGCGTGCACCACCACTACCAGGTCGAAGCGCATTGGTCGGCCGGCCGATGCCTCCGCCAGAAGGGGCACGTCATACACAACCACCGCGCGCGGGTCGTTGGCCTGCGCCTCGGCGATGAGCTCAACGGCGCGGGCCCACACAGCAGGGTGAGTGATCGCGTTCAGCACCGCGCGCTCCTCGGGATGTGAGAAGACGATGGATCCCAGCGCTGAGCGATCAAGCCTGCCATCAGAGTCAATGACCTCGGGCCCAAAGTGATCCACGATCGCCATGAGGGCGGGTGTGCCAGGCTCAACCACCTCCCGGGCGAGGGAGTCGGCGTCGACCACAACGGCCCCGTGCTCGGCCAAGCGCTTGGCCACCACCGACTTTCCCGACGCGATACCGCCGGTCAGCCCGATCAGATACATGCCGCTAATGCTAGCCTCGGCTGCTAGATCGAGAGGATTCGCGCCATGGAGTTCTTGACCGGAACGGGCCTTGCCGTCGCGGCTGGCCTGAACGCGTACATCCCCCTGCTGATTCTCGGTCTAGCCGGACGTTTCCTCGATTTCGTGGACCTACCTGCCAATTGGGCTTGGCTCGAGAATCCTTGGGTCTTGGCCATATTGGGCGTGCTCTTGGTCATCGAGATCATCGCCGACAAGATTCCAGCCGTCGATTCCATCAACGACGTCATCCAGACTGTCGTGCGCCCCGTCGCTGGCGGAATCGCTTTTGGCACAGGCTCCGCCTCGGGCACAGCAGTCGTTACCGACCCTGCCGAGTTCTTCGCTTCTGGCTCGTGGGTGCCCATAGCAATCGGGGTCGTGCTTGCACTCGGCACTCACGTGACGAAGATGGCCGCACGCCCAGTGCTGAACGCGGTGACCGCAGGCACAGCAGCGCCAGCGGTGAGTACGGCTGAGGACGCGAGCAGCGTCATCCTGAGCATCACCGCACTGCTCTTCCCCCTTCTCGTGCTCGTGGCCATCGGTGGCCTTGTGGTCGTGCTCGTCGCAGCAATTCGGCGTTCGAATCGGCGAAAGCGTGAGCGACAACTCGAGAATCCCGCGCTCTGACGAGGGAACCAGAAAGGGCCGGCCCCGAAAGGAGCCGGCCCTGTGCTGTGTCTTCTAGGAGTTGCTCGACAGCTTCTCGCGAAGCGCCGCAAGGGACTCGTCATCGGCGAGGGTACCGGCGCCAGCCGACGCCTCGTCGCTCGAGAACGAGGATGCGCCCGGAGCAACATCGCTGCTCACGTGGTCGACCTCGAGAGCTGAAGCAGCAACCTGCTTCTTGTGCTGCTCCCAACGAGCCTGAGCAGCGGCGTACTCCTGCTCCCACTTCTCGCGCTGGGACTCGAAGCCTTCCTTCCACTCCTGAGTCTCCGGGTCGAAACCATCCGGGTACTTGTAGTTGCCCTGATCGTCGTACTCGGTCAGCATTCCGTAGAGTGCGGGGTCGAACTCGGTGCCCTCGGGGTCAACGCCCTCATTCGCCTGCTTGAGCGACAGCGAAATACGGCGACGCTCGAGGTCGATGTCGATGACCTTGACGAAGACGTCGTCGTTGACCGAAACAACCTGCTCGGCGAGCTCAACGTGCTTGCCGGAGAGCTCTGAGATGTGCACGAGGCCCTCGATGCCCTCCGCGACACGAACGAACGCACCGAATGGAACGAGCTTGGTGACCTTGCCCGGTGCAACCTGCCCAATCGCGTGGGTGCGAGCGAACACCTGCCACGGGTCTTCCTGAGTTGCCTTGAGCGAAAGCGACACGCGCTCGCGCTCGAGGTCGACCTCGAGAATCTCGACCGTGACGTCTTGGCCCACTTCT
>JANOED010000302.1:0-1836 GCA_031413035.1 Leifsonia sp.
GACCACACCCCGCGCCACCAGCTCGACCCGAGCCACGCCGACCTGTACACGGTGCCCGGCTTGCGGGCGCTCAAGCGGCACCTGGTCGACGGGGGCGTGTTCGCTCTGTGGTCGGATGACCCGCCGGATGCCGCGTTTCTCGTGAACTTGTCGGCGGTGTTCAGCGAAGCCGCCGCGCACGTTGTCGACTTCGACAACCCGATCACCCACGGGCTGTCGTCGAACACGGTGTACGTGGCGAAGTAGTGTTTCTCCGTTAGCCGTGTTGATCACTAGAGCGGAGAGCCCCATGACCGTTCCTCTCGGCATTGTCGTTCCCCCGCACCTGCCGCCCACAAGTTTCGTCGAGTACGTGCAGCGGGTGGAGGGCCTCGGATTCGATGAACTGTGGATCGTCGAGGACTGCTTCCTCCAGGGCGGAATCGCGAAGGCCGCGGTGGCGCTGGCATCGACGAGCGCAATTGGGGTCGGCCTGGGGATCCTGCCAGCGGGCGCCCGTAACGTGGCGTTTGCGAGCATGGAGATCTCCACGCTGTGCTCGCTCTTCCCAGGGCGCCTCACCGTTGGTGTCGGTCACGGGATGCCCAACTAGATGCGACAGACGGGCGCCTGGCCCACCAGCCCACTGACCCTTCTCGGCGAGTACCTCACCGCGATGAGGAGCATCCTCTCTGGGGCGCCCGTGACCTCGGAGGGTCGATATGTCACGCTGCGCGACGTGCAGCTCGCTTCGCCACCCGCTATTGCGCCCGCGGTCTACACCGGGGTCAGAGGGCCGAAGTCGTTGGCGCTGTCGGGGCGCCTCGCCGACGGCACCATCCTCGCCGAGCCCGTGACGCCGGAGTACCTCGCCGTGGTGCGCGAGCAGGTCGGCAGAGATCGTGTCGACCACAAGCTCGCCGCGTACAACATCGCTGCGGTCGCAGACTCGCCGGACGAGGCCCGGGCTCTTGCCCGGCAGAGCCTCAAGTGGATAGGCGAACCCGATTCGGCCCCGCACATCGCGCCCCTCCCTTTCGCCGCCGAGTTAGCCGGCTTGCGCGCCGCGGCGCCCTCGCCGGAGGCCTTCGCGGACAGCATCCCCGATACCTGGGTTGATCAGCTGGCGGTGGTCGGAACCCCGGCCTCCGCAAGGGCGCGCCTCCTGCAACTCGAGGAGGCGGGAGCCGACCAGCTCATCTTGGTCCCCGCCGGACCAGATCCGCTGGGGATGCTGGGGCAACTCGCTCGCGTGCGTTGAGACGCGTGAACGCTCGCGCCTGAGTAGCCTGTGATCGTGCCCCGCTCCGGTTCGTTCGTCTACACAATCGAAGCGCCCTGCGGCCCGGCCACGGCGGTCGCCCTGCTCGGAGACCTGCGACGGCAGGGTGAGCTCCATCCGCTCATCGTCGAAGTGAAACAGTTGCCCGCCCGCGCGGGCGCGATCGCGAGCTACGCCATCACCGACCGACTGAAGGTCGGGCCGATCACATTCCGTATCGTCTACGACGCCGATGTCGTCGAGCGCACCGCCAGCGTCATCTCCACCGTCGCACGCCAGCGACCGGGGACAGTCGTTCACAACCAGACCACCGTGAGCCAGACGGATGACGGAGTGCGGGTCACGGTGAAGATCGAGCTGACGGCGCCCACCTTGCTCTTCCAATACGCGCTCTCCACCGCGGAGACCGCTCACCGCGAGTTGGGCAGGCGTATCGCTGCACGTCTGGCCGAACTCGCGACGTAACGGTGGCTTGAAAAAATCCGGGCCTAGCTGTCGATCCAGGGGCGGACTGTTCGCCATTGTTAATGTGTCGCGTTCGGTTGAATCAACGTCCGGGCTGTGTCGGAAACAGT
>JANOED010000303.1:0-2421 GCA_031413035.1 Leifsonia sp.
ACCCAGAGGCGCTCGCGATTCACCTGGCCGGTCGTCGTGCGCTCCGGCCGGTCCTTGTTCGCGTCGATCAGCCGCCACGCCAGCTCGATGAGTTTCTCGGGCTCACCGACCTCGCGCACTGGTCGGGTCGGGAGTATGCCGCGCAGAAAGCAGAGCTCGGCGCGGTACACGTTGCCGAGACCGGCTAGGTTGCGCTGGTCGAGCAGGGCGAGTCCAACCTCGCGGCCGGGGTTCGAGAGCAGGTTGGCGAGAGCCTGTTCGGCATCCCAGTCGGGGCCTAGAAGATCGGGGCCGAGGTATCCGACCGGATCGGCGTCGGCATCGCGGCGGATCACTTCGAACAACCCGAGACTGAAACCGACCGCCACGACGTGCTCGGTCGAGAGAATCGCGCGGGCGAGAAACGCGGGCTTGAACCAGCTCGACCCGGGCTGGTACAGGTGCCATGAGCCCTCCATCTTGAGGTGCGAGTGCAGGGTGTATTCCCCAACGCGCATGAGCAGGTGTTTGCCGCGACTGACGACCTCGTCGACGGTCTCGCCCGTGAGGTCCACGGTTGCGTACGCCGGAACGCGGATGTCGCAGCGGGTGAGCACCTCCCCCGCGAGCGCGGCGTTCAGGTTCTTCGCCGACCGGTAGACGGTGTCGCCCTCGGGCATCAGCGATCCAGCGCGTTGCGGATGTCGGTGTGACCGAAGTCGTCGCCCTTGTAGAGCAGGGGTTCGCCGAGGTCTTTAGCCAAGGCATAGGCGAAACAGTCGCCAAAGTTGAGGTTGGCGGGATGCCCGCTGCCGCGCCCAAAGTCCCGGTAGGCCTGCCGAGCGATGCGGGCCTGGGTCTCGGTGACGGGCTCGATAGTGACGCTATGTGTGGCGAGTAGCTCGTCGAGTCTTCCGCTGAGGATCGGGCTGCGTCGCCCATCGATGACAATCGAACACTCCACGTACGTGGCTGCTGACAGGCGATTCTCGATCGATCTGCTCAGCCGAGAAATGAGCACTGTGTGATCGGGTTCTTCGGTCAGGATGGCCACGAGCGCCGACGAGTCAACGATCACTTCGGGAGGCCGCGCTCGTCATACAGGGCCTCGATGTCGAGCGGTCCACCGGTCTCTCGGATGATCTGCGCCGTCTCCCGAGCAATCTCCATGGTTCTCTCAAACCGGCGCTGCTGTTCCTTCTCGGCGTTCAGCTCGGCGAGGCGTGCTCGCACGGCCTCGTCGACAGCTTCGGTCTGGCTCACGCCCCTCAGTGTGGCAAGCTCGCGAACCAGCGCATGGGTGCGCTCGTTCTTGATGTTCAGACCCATGTCTACCATTCTACCGTAGAGGGGTAGACATCTACCTCAGCGCAGCCTCAATCCCTGCGGGGTCGCCACGAAGCCGGCTTCGACAAGCGCGTGACCGAGGGCGGTGCCGACGGCAAACTCACCATTGACCCGCTCGACGCGTAGCTTGCCGAGTGCCCTGCGCGCTGTCGACACCAGACTCGCGGATGCCGCCGCCAGCACCCCCTCGTCAGCGCTGAACGCCAAGACGCTCTTGCCGCCGCGCTCAATGTAGAGGGCGAGGTCGCCGTCAACCAGCACCACGAGTGCGCCGGCTTTGCGACCGGCTCGGTGCCTCACGATGGTCGAGCTAGTCGAGACCCCCGCGGTATCGGTGCCGGCCGCCGCGGCATCCTGACCGTTGACTCTGGGCCAACCGAGCGCGGCACCGTATGGGTTCGCGGGATCGGTCGCAGCGAGGGTGACCGCCTTCCACGGCGCGACCTGCTCGCTGTCGGCGACGAAGCCGCGCAGGCGATCGACGGTTGCCCCGGTCGCGAACTGCGCAGCACCGAGTCCGTCGATAAAGTACCCGCGTCGAGCGCGACCGGTCTCCTCGAACCCGCTGAGCACTTTGTACGCGAGGGCGAACCCGCCCCGGATGCCCTCGCTTACGACTGCGCCGCGAGTGACGACTCCGTGCCGCTCCAGCAGTTGCTCGGCCATGGCCTTCGCCCGCATAGTGGCGTCGGGCTCGGCGAGGGGGAGCAGCGACCAGCGCCCTCCGCCGGCGGGCGGCCCCGACTGAGCGACCGCGAGCGATCGACCGCGGTACGACCGGGTGCGAGGAGCGCGGGTCTTCGCCGGCCCGCCGAGGTAGGAGCGTAGGGGCGAGAACGAGTCGTTGGTGACGAGCCCCGACCAGACGAGACCCCACAGGGCCTCGAGCAACTGCTTGTCGTCGGTGTTCGTCAGTGCGGTGTTCGTTAGTGCGGTGTTCGTCAGCGCGGCCCCAAGCTGTCGGAAGAAGTAGGCACCGCCTCCGGCGAGCAGGCCGAGGATGCCGCGCTGCAGTTCAGTGGTTTCATCCCCAGTGGGTTCGGCGAGGGTGAGCGGCACCGTCCCGGCCAAGTGCAGGCTCACCCAGCCATCGCC
>JANOED010000304.1:0-5892 GCA_031413035.1 Leifsonia sp.
CCTTGCTGTCGGAACGGTTCCGGCGGGAGTAGCGGGGCCGGGCACGACCACCCCGATCATCATCCCCACGGATGGCATGGCAGCGAACCTCAGCATCCTTGAGGGCGTCAACCTGATCGTCTACGCGGTGGGCACCGGCAACGACCTGCAGCTCATCACGCAGTCCATCACGGGCCTTCACTCCACCCCCGGTGGCGTGAACTCGGGCACCGTTGGCCTCGCCGCTGACAACAACCCCACGGTGATTGGTCTGGGCGTTGCCGCCCTTCTGGCCATGCTGCTCGCCGCTGCAGTCGTCGGGATGCGCGTTCGCGCCGCCCGCGCCACGCAGGACTAGTACCAACACCACCCGCACTACCTAGGAGGAGCACCATGTCGACGACACGAATCATTCTCGCCGCCGCAGCGGTGCTCCTCCTTGCGGGCTGCTCCGCCACGCCGGCGGAGCAGCCCGCCCCCGAACCCACGCGCCAGAGCGCGGGCGCAAATGCGCCAGATATCCCTCTCGCCAGTTCTGAACTCGTTGCACCACGCACGCCGGTACCCCCGGTCAGCGTCGAGGTGCCGGGTACCGGGATCGTAGTCTCCGTGGTTCCAGTGGGCGTTCAGCCCGACGGGTTCATGGAGCTCCCGGTCGATGTGAAGGTAGCCGGGTGGTACCGCTTCGGTTCCGACCCCCTGAGCGAAACCGGCACCACCGTGGTCTCCGCTCACGTCGACTCGATCGAGTATGGCCTCGGGCCCTTTGCCGGTCTGAAGGGCCTCGCCGCCGGATCCGAGATCGTCGTCACGGTGTCGACCGGCGCGCAAGTCAAGTACGTGCTCGAGTCGGTCACCAGCGTGCCCAAAGAACAATTGCCCCTGGCGGAGGTGTTTGACAGGGCTGGGGAGCCGCGGCTGGTTCTCATCACCTGTGGAGGTCAGTTCGATTACTCCGCCGGCCGCTACAGCGACAACATTGTTGTTGTTGCGGTTCCCGTAGTGGCATCCTGAACCAGGTAGACCATGACAGAGACAGATGACGACCGCATCGCCCGCGAGTTCGCGGCGGGTCGAGAGCGGGCCCTCGACGAGGCATACCATCGCTGGTCAGCCCTCATCTACACCCTCGCAGTGCGGTCTCTGGGTGACGTTCCCGATGCAGAGGATGTCACGCAGAAGACTTTTGTTGCTGCGTGGATCGGTAGGTCCGGATTCGATCCGGCGAGGGCCAGACTCTCGGCCTGGCTAGTCGGTATTGCGAAGAACAAGATCGCTGACACCCACGAAGCTCGGGCGAGAATTAGGCGCCTTCAGGAGCAGCTCACCGCCGTGTCTACCCCGCGAGACTTCATTGACGAGCCGGTAGATTTAGCCGAGACCCTGCTCGTCGCCGACGAGATCGCACTGCTCGAGCCCGAGGCTCAACGCGTGATTCGACTCGCCTTCTACGATGACCTCACTCACGGTGAGATCTCGACTCGGCTCGGAATCCCGCTGGGAACCGTCAAGAGCCACATACGCCGCAGCCTTCAACGGATGCGCACCAGACTGGAGGTGACCCATGCGGCACATCAATCCTGAAATACTTGCCCTCCTCGCCCTTGGTGAGAATGCTGGTGATTCCCGCGACCACGATCACCTCGCTTCGTGCGAATCGTGCCGTGACGAGCTCGTCAACCTCGCCCACGCGGCCGAGGTCGGCCGGGCGACGCTGAGCGCGGGCGAGCTGCTCGAGCCGCACCCCCGAGTGTGGTCTGCCATTACCGACGAGATTGCTCGCCTCGATACGGATAACGAGCGACCACTGGCGCCGGTCACCGCACTTCGGCAGCGCCCCCGCTGGGTATTTCCCGTCGCCGCTGCTGCTGCTGGTGTGATCGTTCTTGGCCTAGGCGTCGGCGGGGTGTTGTCTACGCTCCAACCCACACCGACCACTGTGCTCGCATCGGCAACCCTCGACGCGTTCCCCGACTGGGAGGGTGCGTCCGGTGAGGCAGTCGTGCAGGAGACGGCCGACGGCACGCGGGTCATCGACGTCTCACTTGCTGTCGCGTCGGCGGATGAAGGGTACCGGGAGGTGTGGCTGATCAACTCCGAGACTCTCCAGCTCGTGAGCCTGGGCATCGTCGAGGGCGAGTCGGGCACCTTCACCATTCCGGCCGGGCTGGATCTGACAATCTACGATCTCGTCGACATCTCAAAGGAGTCGCTCGACGGCGATCCGACACACTCGGGCAACTCCATCGTGCGAGGCCAGCTCTCCCAGGCCTAGCGTGACGCAATGTGGTGTCGCCGCGCGCTGACCGCGCCAGCCTTTGGTCGGTGTAGCGGAGTGCTACGATCGACACATGAAGACGATGCCCACGCGCATTGACGGTGAACTCTTCGCCTCCGCGAAGATTGCTGGCGAGGTCGAAAGCCGCAGCGCTGCGCAACAACTGGACCACTGGGCACGGATCGGTCGCGAACTCGATGCGTCGCCCGCCATTACCCGTCGTGCGATCGCGCGAGTGCTGGTCGGCCGTGCGCCGTACGACGAGCTGCAGGATCCTGCGCAGGCCGTTGTTCGAGCGACGTGGAATGAGCGGGTAGCCGCGACGATCTCAGGACTGAACTTCGAGCCGGAACTTCTCGCGGCGGGGCAACCTTGGGCCGAGTCAGACGCTGAGGGTAACGCGGTCATTCGTAGGGCGGACGTAACCGGGCAGTGAGCTCACCGGTTCTGCACGTGCTCGCCGGCCCCAATGGTGCGGGCAAGTCGACGTTCGTGAAGAAGGTGCTGCAGCCGGCGACGCACTTGCCGTTCATCAACGCAGATGAGATCGCGACACAACTCTGGCCTGGGCACGAGTCCGAGCACGCGTACGAGGCTTCTTCTGCGGCAGCGGCAGCGCGTGACGAAGCTCTCCGCGACCGCCGTTCGTTCATCACCGAGACAGTGTTCAGCCATCCGAGCAAAGTCGAACTGGTCAGGCGGGCCGGCTCGATGGGATACCTCGTGACTCTGCACGCAATTCTTGTGCCAGAGGACGTCACCGTGCTGCGAGTCGATTACCGAGTTTCGCAAGGCGGCCACACGGTTCCGGAAGACAAAGTGCGGCAGCGCTATCGGAGGCTCTGGAGCCTCGTTGCTGAGGCGCGAGAGCTCGCAGACCGCGCGGCGTTCTACGACAACAGCGGCGCCCGAACGCCGTTCCGACTTGTCGCTAGCTACGACCGCGGACGCCTCATCGGTGAGGCCGCCTGGCCAGCGTGGACGCCGACCGAGCTTCTGGCCTAGGAAGTTCACGCGTCAGGAAGGCTAGGCCTTTTCGACCGGCTGCCTGAGAATCGTGCGGAGCTTCGCAGCAGCCGTCTTGCGCGGGTCACTCAGGTAGATCTCGTGGTGCTTGCCCGTCATGCGTAAGCCAGCCGCGGGGATGAATTCGTCATGCAGTTTGGCCAGCACCGGCGCCTCGTCGTCGTACGACCCGACGTGCAGAGTCTGTACGCAGGTGCCCTCGGCAAGGTTCTCCAGCCGAATCTTGTCGAGGCTCGGCGAGTGCTCGCCCGAGGCAACCTTGGCAAGGGCCTTGTCGAACAGGTCGCGGGTGATCCAGTCGGGCACCATGATCATTGCCGTCCAATCCCATTGCGACTTGTCTCGGGATGCCGTGAAGGCATCCATCTCGTCGGCCCACCACAGCGCCTCCAGCGGCATCACCACATAGTCGCGGTCGAGTTGCTTCTTGCTCGCGAACTTAAGCGAGTAGGCGACGGGGTAGAGCGCGGCCAGAGCATCGGCGTACTGCTGCGAGGTGTTCGGGTCGCCGTGACCGTCGACGCTGAGGTACTGCATGGGCGGGATATCCACGATTCGAAACTCGCCAACGCGGGCAGTATAGGAGTCGAGGGTCTTCTTGAAGTCGGTCTTCGCGGGGGCGGTGTTCACTGCGGTGCTCCTATTCGCGTGAGTGCGGTTCCCAGATCATCCAGAGTGCATCGGCGATGCCGAACCGGTTCGAGGCGTGACCGTTGCACGCGACTGCGATGACGGTGTCACGATCGGCCGACACGGTGAAGTCGGTGATGTACCCGCCCAGCCGGCCCGTGTGGTTGAGATCGCCGTCGATCTCGATATCCATGCCGGCGGCGTAGAGTTCGCCCGGATCGGCCTGAACCGCGCCGACGGCGAAGTCATCCTGAATGACGTCGCCCTCGCGATACTGATCGCCCCAGCGAACCAGTTCTGACGGGGTGGTGATGATGCCACTGTGGCCATACGAGGTCCACCCGGGGGGTTGGAAGGCGAGGTTGTCGTCGTAGGAGAGCGCGATGTCGGGTGCAGCAAGGGTCGGAGCGACCACCATGTCGAGCCCGAGCGGCGCGAAGAAGCGGTCGGCAAGGAAGTCGGGCAGGGGCTGCCCGCTCACGCGAGCGACCACCTCAGCGAGCAGCACGTAGTTCGAGTTGGAGTAGAGGTATCCCTCGCCTGGCTCGAGTTCGGTCTCTCGCGCGATGGCCGCGACTGTCGTCGCCTGGTCTGCCGCGTCGGAGAAGCCGATACCTACCTCGCCGAGCTCGACCCAGTAGTCGGGGATGCGACTGGTGTGGTGAATCAGCTGGTCGAGCGTCACCTGATCAGCCCACGCCGGTAGGCCGTCGACATAGTTGCCAACCGGATCGGCCAGCGACAGAAGCCCTTCTCGTTGCAGCATGAGCACCGCTGTGGCGGTGAACTGCTTCGAGACCGAAGCGACATCGAAGCGCGTCTCGGTCGTGACGGGTGTTGCGGCGGCGAGATCGGCGAGACCAGCCGCGCCCGCCCACATGACGCTACCCTCGATGCCGACCGCGGCAGAGCATCCCGGTTGGTCGGAGGGCACCAGCTCAGCCATGACAGCTTCGCTGAGTCGCGATTGCTCGGCTACCCGCTTCGCTTCGACTGTCTCGGGTAGCGGGGCATCGACAACCACACGGTCCTGCGGCGGGCCGGCCGCGCACCCTCCGAGCAGGGCAAGGCTCGCGGCTGTGAGCAGCCCTCGAGCGATCCCTCGTGACGCTCTCACTAGGCCTGCCCGAACTCCTGGCGCTGGCGGCCGAGACCCTCGATCTCAATCTCGACGATGTCACCGGCCGAGAGGTAGGGGTAGCGCCCGGAGAGCGCCACCCCTTCCGGGGTTCCGGTGAGCACAACATCGCCCGGCTCCAGCGCCAAGAACTGACTGAGATGCCAGACGATGTAATCGACCGGGAAGATCATGTCTGAAGTGTTGGAGTCTTGGCGCGGCTCGCCATTCACCCAGCTGCGCAAGCGCAGGGTCGTGGCATCCACTTCATCAGGTGTCACCAGCCACGGACCCAGCGGGCTGAAGCCGGGAGCCGACTTGCCTTTGCTCCATTGCCCACCCGACATCTCGAGTTGGAAGGTGCGCTCAGACAGGTCATTCACGGTGACGTAACCGGCAATGTAGTCCGCCGAATCGCCGGGCGACTCGAGGTAGAGCGCACGCTTGCCGATCACGACGCCGAGTTCGACCTCCCAGTCGGTCTTCGTGCTCGTGCGCGGGATGTCGACGCGGTCGTTCGGCCCACCGACAGTATTCGGCGTCTTCAGAAACAGCACCGGCTGGGCGGGGGGCTCGGCACCCGACTCTGCAGCGTGGGCCACGTAGTTGAGCCCGATACACAGGATTGCGCTCGGTCGGGCGATCGGCGACCCGATGCGCGCGGTGGCGGCATCCGGCAGAACCGGCAGCGTGCCAGCAGCCGCTGCCGCCCTGACACGGTCGAGTGCACCGTCGGCAAGCGAGTCGGGATCTATATCGTGGATGACACCGCTCAGGTCGTAGACCGCTTCATCGGTCACCAGCACAGGCTTCTCGTGCCCACGCTCCCCGAGTCTGGCCAGTCTCATGGATTGTCCTCCTC
>JANOED010000305.1:0-22792 GCA_031413035.1 Leifsonia sp.
ATCCACCTTCTTTCTACGCACGATACCCATCTCGATGACCGAGCGACGCGCCTCGGCGAAGAAGCCGAGGTCGGCGGGAGTGAGGCCTGTCTCCTCGAGCTTGTTCATGAGGGCGGGCAGCGGCTTCTTGTCGTCGATCCAGCCGAGGAACTGCCAGATTGCGCGGAAATCCTCAATCGAGTTGATGAGAGGCGTTCCGGTGAGAGCGATCAGGAGAGCCTTCGGGTAGGTCGCTCGAATAGTGCGCGAGAGCGCAAGAACGTGCTTCGAGCGCTCGGACTTGAGGTTCTTGATGAAGTGGGCCTCGTCGACAACCATGCCCTTGAAGCCGAAGCGCCCGAGCCATCCAACATGGCGGTCAAGAATCTCGTAGTTCACAATGACGACATCGCTGAAGGCATCGACGTCGTGACCATCGCCGTGCACGACTGTGGCACTGCGTCCGGGGGTCCACAGTTCGACCTCGCGCGCCCAGTTGGTCTTGACGACGTTGGGCACGACAACCAGCAGCGGGTATGAGTTCGATGCGGCTGCTGCCAGCAGCGCCTGCGCAGTCTTGCCGAGGCCGGGCTCGTCGGCGAGCAGGAACGTTCGGTGGCCGCGCTTGACTTCCTCAACGAACCGCGCCTGATGACGCATAAGGTCAAGGTCGCCCGAGGTGCGCAGCGATCCGGCCTCAGGCAAGTCCATCGTGGCTGCGCCGCCGCCGGCGCCATATTCGAAGGCGCGGAACAGCGGCTCTATCAGCTCCCAGTTGCCGAGGCGGTTTGCAGCGGCCGAGGTGGTGGCAACCGCGCTGAAGTCGGGCGCGAGAAAGGGATTCGACATCTGCATCTGCCGCACCGAGGCGGGAACGACCTGCTTCTCGACCTGCTTGTCGATCGGCTTCGGCTCGGTGGCGATAACGAGTTCATCTGGACTGAGTTGTACCCCAGCGGCGAGCAGAAGATCTCGACGCAGCGCCTTGGCCGCAGCCGTCACGGGCGCGTCATCCGCGAGCATCGCGATCAAGCTGGTGTCGCGTGCGGCGGTCTTCGCAAGGATGCCGGCCAGGCCGTCAAGGCGTTTCTGCTCGTTCGCTCGTTCAGCGTCGGTGAGGCTCGCGTCGGTCTTCACTCGGGTGCGCTCCTCGCGCAGTAGCAGCGTAGCCACCTGGAAACGCGCCCGGTTCGCGGGCTTGAGCGGCCCCTTCTGCACTGCGGTTTCGACCTCACGAGCCGCTCGCGCGAGTACGGGAATGACCCCGATGTCGTCGCCCGGTCGAACCTTGCGGCGCTGCTGGGTCGACTGTCGCTGGGCGGAGGATCGCTGGCGCTTCTGGCGCTGGCCCGGCTCGGTCTGTCCGGAGGATACCAAGTGCTCTCCTAGTGGTGGGCCACTGGTACCCGCCACGCGTTGTGGTGTGGCCATCGGCTGAACTACCTGATGGCGGCGCCCACCTGAGTTGTCCAGACCCAGTCGCGATGCGGCTGGTGGGCTCAGCGGGCGTTGCACTTAGTGTATGCCGTTTCGCGCCTCACCGCTTGGTAGTCGCACTGCCGTTGTCGACAGTCTTGATCAGGATGGCCGCCGCGATGAAGACTGCTGCCGCCACATACTGCAGCACCATCCACAACTCCGCTTGCCCGAGTTCGATCGGAAATACCGGATTCCAGAGCACGGCAACGGCAACGAGCGGCCCCAGCCACCACCATTGGCCCGCCTGCCACGCGAACACCGCAACGATGAGCGCGAAAATGCTCACGATGAACCGGATCACGGTGAAACCCTCTGCACTTATGAGGGTGACCCCTATGAGCAGTGCGGCGGCCGCGATGAGCGCGGGAATTAGTGCGGTTCGGCGCACAGGGCTTGGGTAGGAGGCACTCACGGTTCAGGAGCCTACCCCTAGCTCACTGCCACGAGTACGCTATGCACCGAGTACTCGAACACGCGCGGAAGGCGAAGAGATGGGTCTGTTCGACAACATAGCCAAGGGCTTCAGCGACCTCGTCGGCGGAGTCGACGCTGAGTTGTTGACAACCGGGACGCTTGCTCGCGGCGATCTGCTCGCGGTCACGCCATCAGGCACGACCGTAAGCATGATGAACCAGCTCGTTGAGCGCAATTGCACGTTTGTTCTCAACGTCATGATGGACGGCCAGCCGCCATTTCAGGCAACCGTGAATCAGC
This sequence comes from Leifsonia sp., assembly GCA_031413035.1. GTDB lineage: Bacteria > Actinomycetota > Actinomycetes > Actinomycetales > Microbacteriaceae > Rhodoglobus. Next base: position 2,173 of record JANOED010000305.1, read on the forward strand.
GGGTGCAAGAGGTCATGATTCCTCAGCTGCAACAGCCTGGTGTTGTTCTCGCGGTGCGCGTTGATCCCGCTGATCATTCGCGTGTCGCCATCGACTTCTCGCAACAGGCACCAGAGGTGACGATGGCCGAGTCCACCGGTCCCGGCAGCGCAGCGGACATCCTCGCGACCGGCAAGCCGGTTACCGTCGTGCTCGTGGCGAACTCACCACTGGGAATCAAGAACGCGAAGGGGCACCCGGTTCACGCGCTCACCCTTACTGTCGCGACCGGTGTTCCTGAGCCCTATCAGATCCAGGTCGGTAACGCCGTACCGGCCAGCGCACTGCCGCTCGTGTATCCGGGCTCGAAGCTTCACGCGAAACTCGGCGACGGACCAAACGACGTCGTCGTCGACTGGGCAGCGGGAGCCGCCAGCTAGGCTGGCGCGATGAGTAGCTACGCAGCACTGGGTAGGTCGAAAAAGCGCTTGGAGGGCCAGGATCGGGGACTCGACGCTGTCGTCGGCTTGATTGTTCTCATCGCCGGGCTCACAATCGGTGCGGCTTCGCTCCAACAGCTGTATCTATTCGGCACCGAGAACGTCGGCGACTCGGGTGCCTCTGAAGGCATCCAAATTGGGTTCCTGATTGCCATCATCGGCAGCGCTCTCGCCGTCGGTATCACGACGATCTCCTACCTTGTGCGAATCGCTCAGGGGCGTCGCAGCTGGAGCGCGCCGCTGTGGGGCCTTGTGCTCATGAGCGCCGCGCTGATCTTCGGCTACGTAACCATGGCGAGCGGGCTCTAGGGTCGTGTGGCTAGACTCCGCCTCCCCCGCCTCCGCCGCCTCCGCCGCCTGACGATCCACCACCACCTGAACCGCCGCTCGAGCTGCTCGAAGAACTCCCTGAATACGACGACGCTGCGGTCGATGACATCGTGCTGATGCTGGAGGCGAATACGGCCGCGTTGAAAGCTCCCGTTCCGCTGTACCAGTCCGGGGATGCCTCGGCGTAGTACTTCCCGAGCTCGATCGCCCACTGGCGCTCAAGCCCGAAGAGCACTGCGTAGGGAAGCAGCTTCTCGTAGACATCGACGACTTGACGTGGATCGAGGCTAGACACCGCCTCGAGTTCGGCGCCCGTCGGGCTCTGCAGCATCCTCAGTCGGTCCGCCTCTGCGAGCCGGATGTAGAGCTCCAAACCCTTGAGGTGGTCGCGAAGTTCAGCCCCGCGCTCGGTGAGGGACGACCTGAAGACGAGACCGAAGACAACCAGAACTACGACAATCGGCGGAATGAAGAGCAGGAATGGCAACGCACCCCCGATCGCGTTGTCGAGCATGGCGACACCGGTGATGAAGGCGGCGGTCGCAGCGAGAATGGCCAATACGCTCACGAGAAGTCCCAGCCCGACACGCGGACCCCGTCGCAATCCAGAGGTGTTCGCGGATGAGGTCGCTGTCTGGATGATGCTGCGCACATGCCGGCTTAGCGTGACATCCTTGCCCGACATGAGGTAGCCGGTCCCCGGTTCAAGCTGATAACCGAAGAGGGCGACGGCCAGGGTGAGGGGCGGGCCTGCCAGACCACTCGCATCCAATAGTTCAAGCAGGTAGGTCTTCGACTTGGTGAACCAACCTTGTGTCTCTGTCTCAATAATCCGAATTCGTCGGGTGACCGCGAAATCGACGAACTGGGATGCGGCCGCGCGTTGAGTGCGCTTGAGGAGCACCGAGGCCGTGATTAGGTCAAGGTCCTTCGGAGGGGTGTATTCGGCGATGATCGTCGGGCGGCCGCGACGATCCGCTAGCGGACCGAGACGAAGCGCGATCGCCCAAATCAATGCCACCGCGCTGGCCAAAAGCGCGAGCAGTTGACCGATTGCCAGACCAGAGCCCAGGTAGGAGTCATCCCTCGGTACGAACGTCTGAGGCTGAAAACCGATCGCCAGGCTGACATTCTCGAAGGGTCCGATCGGACTTACCGAGGCACCGATGACGGTACTGTCCGCACCTTCCTCGACCGTGAGTTCACACTGCTCTGTCGAGCCCTCGTAGCCGCGGTAGCACACGTTCTCTCCGGTGAGGGAGGCAGCGAGCGCGGCCGGCACGTGAACCCTGGCGGTGACCGTTCCAAACGGCTGGTACCAGCCGGTTCCGTTGGTGTCCCAGAAGAACTCGTCGGCGTTGGTGTTTTCGAAGAATCGCGTCACATCGCGCTGGGTGTAGGTGAACACATAAGTCTGCTTGCCATAGACAAAGTCGTTCGCACGGCTGGTGACCAGCACAAAGCCTTCGTCATCGGTCTCCACCTCGTAGGGGCGCGGAGTTCCGTTCTCGTCGGTGACCGAAACGATCGTGACATTCGTCGGGGCCCCTAGATAGCTGCCCGGGATTGCGCGCCGCATTCCCCGGTTCTGATCAAAATCGGGGAAGACCGCAACGAATGTCTCGACGGTCGTTAGCACCGAACGGCCTTCGTCATCGACATCGAGGTAGTAGTCGGCGGTGAAACTCTCGAAGACGAAGTCATCGACGCCTACGACTGCGTTCGGGAGCGCGGTCGCTCTGGCAGCGACCAGCGGGGTCGGCTGCGCGGCCACTGCCGTAACGCCGACGGTGGAGAACAGGATGACTGCAGCAGCGAACGACAGCATGGCACGTCTCATGAGCCCAAACTACGGGATGTCCGGCCAGTCGAGCTAGGTAGGCTCGTGGCATGTCCCGCGACCGAACCGTCGAAAACTTCCGCGAACTCCTCCGTATCCCGACCATCTCAAGAATGGATGAGTCTCTCGTCGATTTCGGCCAGTTCGACAGGTTTGTCTCGACCCTGGAGCGCCTCTACCCGGTAGTTCATCGCCAGCTTGACCGCGAAATTGTCGCCGGACATTCGCTGCTGTTCAGGTGGAGTGGACGTGCAGCAACCGAACCCGTTGTGCTCATGGCTCACTACGACGTCGTGGCAGCGACCGACTACGGCTGGGACCATGGTCCGTTCGAAGCGAACATTGTCGGAGAGGGCGACGACGCCGTCATCTGGGGTCGCGGCGCGATCGATGACAAGGGCTCACTCGTGGCTTTACTCGAGGCCGTTGAGTCGGCCCTTGTCGACGGTATCGTGCCAACCCACGACGTTTACCTCGTGTTTGGCCACAACGAGGAGACCACTGGCGAAGGTGCGGCAGCTATAGCGGAGTTGCTCGAGCAGCGGGGTGTGCGACCGCTCTTGGTTCTCGACGAGGGCGGCGCAATCGTGCGAGGCGCGCTGCCGGGTGTCAGTGCTCCGGTCGCCGCCGTTGGCGTGAGCGAGAAGGGCACGACGCTGCTCGAGCTCGTGGTCGAGCAAGCCGGTGGTCATGCATCGACACCGCCTCGGCTCACTGCGACAGCACGGCTTGCTCGTGCGATCGTGCGACTCAACGACCACCCGTTCCCGGCCGGATTCTCGAGTCCGGTCCGCGAGATGTTCCGAACTCTCGGCCCGCACGCGACAGGAGCGATCGGGCGAGCCTTCCGATCGGCCCGGTTCGCGGAACCAATTCTGTTGCGCCGTTTCAGTACCGGTACCGACGAAATGCGAGCGATGACCCGCACTACGCAGGCCGTGACTTTGCTTGAGGCCGGTCAGGCAGCGAACGCGCTCGCCGAGAAGGCGGCGGCTACCGTCAATGTGAGGGTCGCCGTCGGGTCGTCGGTGCAAGCAGCGTTGCAGCACGTGCGCCGCGTCATCAGAGATGATGCCGTCGATATTCGCGTAATCAGCGCCGGTGAGCCCGCGCCGGTGTCGCCAACTGCCGGCCACGAATGGGGACTGCTGGGTGCCGCAATTCGCAACACCTTCCCGGACGTGATCGTAACGCCATACGTTCAGAACGGGGCGACCGATAGCAGGCACTTCGTCGGGCTGACGAACGCCGTTTATCGATTTGCCCCATTCGAAATCTCGAAGGACGAGCGCGACGCGCTCCATGCGAAGAACGAGCGAATACACGTGACGTCGTTTCTGCGCGGCATCGACTTCTACCGGGCATTGATCGACTCGCTCTAGGGCTGCGGCGCTGCCGCCCGGTCGACCCACGCGACAAACTCAAGAGGTCTGTCGGTTATGATCCCATCGACACCAAGCGCAAGGGCCAGCTTCCAGGAGGCGTCGGTGTTCATCGTGTACGCCATGACAACTAGTCCCGCGTTGTGGATGCGTGAAACGACCTCCGGCCGTGACGCAATAAACGTCTCGCTCACGATGATCCCTACTGCACCGCAGAGCGAGGCAAGAATGGCGGGATCCCCATTGACTTCACGCGCGATAAGCACTCGCGGAATGTCGCGGGCTGCTGTTGACAATGCCTGAAGGGTTGGCAGGCTGAAACTAGCGACGATTACTCGATCCCTCACCCCGTAGCGATCGATGAGGTCCCCGACTATCGCTGCCTGCTGGGTCGTCCACGAGCCTTTGAGTTCGAGTATCGCTCGCGCGCCGGATGGCTGGATGAGGGCAAGAAACTGTTCGAGTGTCGGCACCCGCGCTCCAGCAAACCCGGATGCGTACCAGCCTCCCGCGTCAAGCCGCGCAAGTTGGTCGTAAGTGTGTTCCCAGACCGGTCCCGAGCCGTTCGTGGTGCGGTCCACAGTCCAGTCGTGCATAAGGATCGGAACTGCGTCGGCCGTGAGCTGGATGTCGGTCTCCAGCACGATCTCGCCCATCGTAAGTGCTCGCTCGAATGCTGCGATGGTGTTTTCGGGAGCTGAGCTCATGTCTCCCCGATGGCTCAGCACTATGCCGACCTCCCCAGGTGACCGCAGGGCGCCCAGCACTCCCGTCGCTTGGACCGTCCCCGGCGTCGGGCTCAATGCGGCACTCAGCACAATGGCAGTGACTGCCGCGGTAGACCACCGAGCCGCTCTCGTCACGGGGACGCCAATCGTCGGGGTACCCGCGCCGTTGCGGGTATCCGCCCACTATAGCGTCTTCGTTACCGTTTCGTTATCGGCCTTCTGCGTGATCGACTTCGCCATGCCCGAGAAGACAAAGCCGTGAAACGGAAGTACTGCAAACCAATAGAGGCGACCGCCGAGCCCAGTCGGAAAGAACACCGCGCGCTGGAGATACCACGACCCGCCAGCAGGGTCTGCCTCTGTCGACATCTCGAGCCATGCTTTGCCCGGCACCCTCATTTCGGCGCGCAGCCGCAAGAATCGACCGCGGTCGATTGCCTCGACCCGCCAGAAGTCAAGCGCGTCACCGGGATGCAGGCGCCGGGCATCACGTCGTCCGCGCCGCAGGCCGACCCCACCAACAAGCTTGTCAACCCATCCCCGGATGGCCCAAGCCAACGGGAACGAGTACCACCCGTTCTTGCCGCCAATGCCCTCAACGACCGACCAGAGTTGCTCGACGGGAGCGTCAGAGTGGTGCTCGCGCACATCGGTGTAGACGGTGTGGCCAGACCAATCCGGGTCGCTCGGTAGCGCGTTGCTCGGGGCGCCCGCGATCGCCGCGTTCTGCCAACTCGTCTCGACCTCACCGTCGCGCACCTTCGCCAGCGCGAGACGGACAGCCTTGCGGTACCCGGTGAGTCCACCGGGAGGATCTGGGATGTACTGGGCGATGTCGTTCTCGCTTACCACGCAGTCGTGCTGGAGCGAGGCGATGATGGGCACTGCAAGCTGGCGAGGAATCGGTGTTACGAGATTCACCCACTGGGAAGCGAGCCACGGCGTAAGCACCGGCAGGGAGGCAATCGGGCGCTGCTTCAGACCTGCCTCGAGAGCGTAGCCGTTCATCATTTGTCCGTAACGCAACACGTCTGGTCCACCAATATCGAAGGTGCGATTCACCTCCTTCGGGAGAGCGGCCGCCTCGACCAAGTAGTGCAGCACATCGCGCACTGCGATCGGCTGGATGAAGTTGCGAACCCATTTCGGAGCGGGCATGTACGGCAGCACCTCGGTGAGGTGCCGAATCATCTCGAAAGAAGCTGAACCCGACCCAATCACCGTGCCCGCCTGCAGCGCGGCGGTCGGCACGCCGGAGGCGAGCAGAATCTCACCAACTTGTGCGCGACTGCGCAGATGGGTGCTTAGTGTGGCGAGCGGCACAGCCGGATGCAGCCCGCCCAGATAGACGATGCGCTTGAGTCCGGCCGCCGCCCCAGCGGCGGCGACGTTGCGTGCAGATACGAGCTCGGTATTCTCGAAGTCTCCCCGGGTTCCCATGGCGTGCACGAGGTAGTACATGACGTCCATGTCGACCATGGCAGCTGCGACCGAGCGAGCATCAGTCAGGTCGCCCTTGACGATCTCGACCCGCCGAGCCCAGGGCACATCCCGCAGCTTTGATGGATCTCTGACGAGTATCCGCACGTCATGACCGGCCTCGACCAGCCGGGGGGCAAGTCTGCCGCCGATATAACCGGTGGCTCCGGTCACGAGAATGCGCATAGAGGGGAGCCTAACCGAGTGGCTGGGAACTAGAGCAGTGACTTGGTGTGCCAGACGGTCTTGGTCTCGGTGAAGGCGGTAATCCGGTCGAGCGAGGGAGCGGGCGCACCCACTACCGGCGGGAGAACGCGCTTGAGCGTGTCTGCGGCGGTGATCTGGAGGTCAACCCACTCTAGGTCGCCGGCGCCGGCGAGATCGAGCGCATTCACGTCTGCGTGGCCCGCAAGCCACGGCGCAACCTCAGCGGGTGACCCGGTGAGGATGTTCACCACTCCCCCGGGTACATCGCTGGTTGCAAGAACCTCGGCGAGACTGATGGCGCTGAGCGGCGCTACCTGGTGGGCGACCACAACGACCGTGTTGCCGGTCAGGATCGCAGGCGCTACGACACTCACGAGGCCGAGCAAGGAGCTACCCGTCGGCGAGGATGCTGAGGCTTGCGGCGCAATAATCGCGACTACCCCGGTCGGCTCGGGAACCGACAGGTTGAAGTAGGGGCCAGACACGGCGTTGGCGTTGCCCGCGACCTGAACAAACTTGTCGGCCCACCCCGCATACCAGACCCAGGTGTCGATGGTCAGGTCGACCTGCTTGGTCGCCGCGACCTTCGAGAGGCCCTCGGCGAGACTCAACTCGTCCACAAACTGGTCGCGGCGTCCTTCGAGCAGCTCAGCAATTCGATAGAGCACTTGCCCACGGTTGTAGGCGGTCGCGGATGACCAGCCACCGACTGCCGCGCGAGCGGCGACGACCGCGTCCCTGGCATCCTTACGACTGGCTAGGGCGGCGTTCGCCAGAAACGCCCCCTTCTTTGTTGTCACCTCGTAGGTGCGACCACTCTCGCTCCGCGGAAACTTGCCACCGATGTAGAGCTTGTACGTCTTCGGCACTGAGAGCCGGGTCATCGGGATCCTCCCTTAAGGTAGGCCGCGAGTCCGTGTCGGCCGCCCTCGCGCCCGTAGCCGCTCTCCTTGTACCCGCCGAACGGACTGGCGGGATCGAAGCGGTTGTAGGTGTTGGCCCAGATGACTCCGGCACGGAGTTGATCGGCCACCGCGAGGATCCTCGAACCTTTCTCGCTCCAGATGCCCGCCGAGAGGCCGTACGGGGTGTTGTTCGCCTTGGCGATCGCCTCGGCGGGGGTACGGAACGTCAACACGCTGAGAACCGGACCGAAGATCTCCTCGCGAGCAATAGTCGAACTCGTCGAGACGTTGGTAAAGATTGTTGGCGCGAACCAGAATCCCTTATCGGGGATGACGCAGGGCGCGCTCCAGCGAACTGCACCCTCGGTCTCGCCGATGTCGCTAAGCTCGCGGATTCTGTCCAACTGCTCACGCGAGTTGATCGCGCCGATGTCTGTGTTCTTGTCGAGTGGGTCACCCATTCGCAGAGTGGAGAGGCGCAACTTCAGCCGGTCGACGACCTCATCGTGGATGTTCTCCTGCACGAGCAACCGTGATCCAGCGCAGCACACGTGCCCTTGGTTGAAGAAGATCCCGTCGACGATTCCCTCAACGGCCTGATCGATCGGGGCATCATCGAAGATGATGTTGGCAGCTTTGCCCCCGAGTTCGAGGGTGAGTCGCTTTGAAGTGCCGGCGACCGCCTTTGCGATAGCGCGCCCAACCGCGGTTGACCCGGTGAACGCGACCTTGTTGACATCGGGATGACTGACCAGAGCTTGTCCAGTGTCGCCCGCACCGGTGATGATGTTCACGACTCCGGGCGGTAGATCGGCCTGCTGAAGAATCTCGGCGAAGATGAGCGCGCTCAGCGACGTAGTCTCTGCGGGTTTGATCACGACAGTGTTGCCAGCGGCAAGCGCGGGGGCGATCTTCCACGCGAGCATCAGCAGCGGGAAGTTCCACGGAATGACCTGAGCCGCAACACCAAGCGCGCGCGGCGACGCCCCAAGCCCGGCGTAGTCGAGCTTGTCTGCCCATCCGGCGTAGTAGAAGAACCACGCAGCGAGGAGTGGAACGTCGACGTCCCGCGACTCCTTGATCGGCTTGCCGTTGTCTAGACTCTCCGCCACCGCGAGCTCGCGGGCGCGCTCCTGCACGAGTCGCGCGATTCGGAACAGGTACTTGCCGCGGTCCGCCCCGGAGAGCTTCGACCAGGTGCGCTCGTAGGCCTTGCGCGCAGCCGCGACCGCGACATCCACGTCCTTGGAGTTCGCGTTGGCGATCTCGGCAATGCGCTTCTCCGACGCGGGAGAGATTGTGACGAACGGCTTGCCGTGCCCCGGGACGAAGTCGCCGTCGATGAAGAGTCCGTACTTGTCTTTCAACTTGAGGATGCTCGTCGACTCGGGTGCTGGCGCGTAGGCAAGGAAACTCTGGGCTTTGACAATGTCGCTCATGGTGGTCCTTGCCCTAATCGATCGTTACGTAGTCGGGGCCGGAATAGCGTCCGGTCGCGAGCTTCTGACGCTGAAGTAGCACGTCGTTGAGCAGGCTTGACGCCCCGAACCTGAAAAGGTGGGGCTGTAGCCACTCCTCCCCGACAGTCTCGGCGACGGTCACGAGGTACTTGATCGCGTCTTTCGAGCTTCGGATGCCCCCGGCGGGCTTGACGCCAATTCGCTCGCCCGTGAGTCGGTGCCAGTCGCGCACCACTTCGAGCATTAGCAGCGTGACCGGGAGCGTGGCAGCAGGCGCAACCTTGCCTGTCGAGGTCTTGATGAAGTCGGCTCCAGCAAGAATCGCCAGCCACGACGCCCGGCGGACGTTGTCGTAGGTGTTCAACTCACCGGTCTCGAGGATGACCTTGAGGTGAGCGTAGCCGCCATCTTCTCGACGACAGACCTCCTTGACGGCGACAATCTGATCAAACACCAGCCCGTAGTTTCCGGCGAGGAATGCACCTCGGTCGATCACCATGTCTATCTCGTCGGCCCCGGCACCCACCGCGTCGGCGGTGTCAGCGAGCTTGACCGCGAGCGACGCCCGACCGCTCGGGAAGGCGGTCGCGACTGCGGCGACACTGATGCCGCCCCGATCGGGATCGCCGTGCGCAGACCCGAGCGCGTCAATCGCGGGGCCGACCATGTCTCCGTAGACACACACCGCAGCCACCCGCGGTGTCGAGGAATCCGTAGCGTCGGGATGCATTGCCTTGGCGACGAGCGAGCGCACCTTGCCGGGAGTATCCGCGCCCTCGAGCGTGGTGAGGTCGATGAGCCTGATGATGGTGTCGAGGGCCCACGCCTTCGACGTGGTCTTGATCGACCGTGTACCAAGGCCAGCCGCGCGCTGCTCAAGGCCCACAGCGTCAATTCCCGGCAATCCTTCGAGGTGAAGTCTCAGGGACTTCTCGGTGAGGTCGGGGCCAATTAGGCCGAGGGCCCGCTCGGCGGGCGCCAGCGCCGAACCTCCGTGTACTGCGTTCACCAGTCAAGTCTACCGAGGTGTCTCGCATCTAGACCCGTTCGGTCACCGCAACAAGAAGTCGGCCCAGTTAGGCTTCCGGCATGGCACATCTCACCGCCGTCGCACTAGCCGTCGATCTCGGCGGCACAAAGGTCGAGGCCGCGTTGGTGGATAGCACTGGCGTCATCGTCAGCGGCAGCCGTTTTCGTGAACCAACCGGGCGGGTTTCCACCAGCGATGCCTTGGCTTCGAGCGTGCGCACAGTCGTCGTTGGTGCACGTGCTGCCCTTCCGGCCGGGGTGACCCTGGTCGGCGCTGGAATCGGGTCGGCCGGCCCGATTGCCGTCGACGAGGGCCTCGTATCGCCACTCAACTTGCCAGCGTGGCGGGAGTACCCGCTTCGCGCACTCGTTCAGGACGCACTGCCGGGCGTCGACGTGACCTTGCGCATGGACGGCGAGTGCATCACACTCGCCGAGTCGTGGATCGGGGCAGCGCAGGCCGAGCGCAACGTCATGGGCATGGTTGTCTCGACCGGAATCGGCGGCGGACTGCTGCTCGACGGCCGCGCCATCGCTGGCCCGACCGGCAACGCTGGACACATTGGGCACGTGGCTGTCGGTGGCTTCGATGATCGCTGCGACTGCGGCGGAACCGGCTGCCTCGAGGCGATCGCGTCTGGACCCAAGACGACGGAGTGGGCGCGGCGCCAGGGCTGGACGGGTTCCTCTGGCGAAGACCTCGCTACCGACTATGCCGCGGGCGATCGTATCGCCGTTGCTGCCGTATCCCGGTCTGGTCGCGCGATCGGTCAAGCGATCGCTTCCGCGACAGCCCTGCTCGACCTCGAACTCGTCGCAATTGGAGGCGGCTTCTCCCACGTCACCCCCGACCTATTCGCGTTCATCCGGGAGGCGATCGCCGAGCATGCCCCTTTCCCGTTCGTGACGAAGGTGCGGGTAGTCCCCTCAGCGTTGTCGGGCGAGGGTCCGCTGGTGGGGGCCGCGGCCTTGGTGCATCGCGGCGACGTCATCAGCTGACGCGCTGCGCCATCCACGCCCGCCGCGCCTGGAGGTCGTCCTCGACAAACCGAGGGCGGGAGAGCATGAACGACGGGATTAGCGCGACCAGCACTGTGGCGATCAGAAAAGTCAGCGGAACTGTCCAGCCGCCCGTGAGGTCATAGACGATTCCGACAGCGAGCGGGCCGAGCGCTGCGATGCCGTAGCCGCCGCTTTGAACAAAGCCGCTCAAGGCGACCGCGGCCGCGTGGGAGCGCGTTCGCAGGTTGACCAGAGTCAGCATCACCGGGAAGACAATGGGGCCGCACCCGATTAGCACGACCCACAACCACGTCGCCGTGCCCGGCGCGAGCAGGAGACCGACGTAGCCTCCGACGAAGAGCGCAACGCCAATCCCGAGTAGCCACCCGATGTTCTGCGAACGAGTCGTAAGCAGAGGCACGATGAACGCCAGCGGCAACCCCACTACCGCGAAAATCGCGAGGAGCGCCCCTGCCTCGGTCGAGCCGAGTGTGGTGAGGGAGGTCACGATCTCGGGAAGCCACGCGAACATTGCATAGACGTTGAAACTCGGAATTGCGAAGGCGAGCGTTATCGACCATGCAACTCGCGAGTGCATCATCTTCCCGAGGAGTTCTGGTTCGGGCTCCTCAATGGCGCCGTCAGCACGTGCCAGCCGCTGGGCGCTCTGCCACCGCCATAGCAGCACTACCCACGGCACCGCTGCGCCTACCGCGAGAATGGCCCAGATTCCCAGGGAAATCCGCCAGCTCGCCGCTTGTGCGATGGGCGCGGCGAGGAGCGTGGCGATGCCTGCCCCAATCGCCATCGCCGTTGCATACGCCGCAGTCATGCCGCCGATTCGATCGGGGAAGTACCGCTTCACGGCTGGCGGCAGCAGGATGTTGCCGAAACCCATTCCGCCCAGGACGACCACGCTTCCTGCCGCCAGAACACCGTAGTCGGACGCGAGCGCTCGGATCAGGGCGCCCGCAGCCATCGCCGCGCAGGCGATGAGCAACGTCCCCTCAAGCCCCAACCGCCGGGCCACGAGAGGAGCCGCGATGCCGGAAACAGCGAAGGCCAGCGGCGGCAGCATCCCAAGGAATCCGATTCCCACGCTGCTCAAGGGGATGTCGTCTGATATTGCGCCGACAATCGGTGAGATAACTCCCACAGCCGTACGAAGGTTGACGGCGACTAGCAGAATCCCCACGACCGCGAGCGCCCGACCAGCCCAGAGTGGCTGGACCACGGTGCCGGTCACGGAACTCCTAGAATCCTGCGGATCTGTTCTTCGTCGCGCCCCATCTGTTGTGCTAGCTCGTCGGTCCCGGGGAACTTGTGCATCGGCCGCACGAAGTCGACGAACGAGATCTCGATCATGTCGTCGTAGATGTCGAAATTGGCGTCGATAGCGTGCGCCTCGACCTGCTTCTCAGGCACGTCACCAAACGTCGGGTTATTGCCAACAGATACGGCCGCCGGGTAGCGGATGCCTCGGGCAGTCAGCCACGCCGCATAGACACCGTCGCCCGGCACAAAGCCCTCAACCTCGCGTGACAGGTTGGCGGTCGGGTAACCCAGCACGCGCCCCCGGGCCTGCCCGTGTACCACGGTGCCTCGAATGGTGGGTAGCGAGCCGAGCAGCTTAGCGGCCTCGGCAACGCGACCCTCACTGAGCAGTTCCCGGATCCAGGTCGATGATGCTCGTCGTGCCGCGCCGTGTCCCGGTACGTCGTCGATCTGAATGACTTCGAACCCGTGAAGGGCACCGTGCTCACGCAGCAAGTCGACGTCTCCCGATCCGCCAGCTCCGAATCTGAAGTCGCTTCCCACCAGCACGACGGCAGCGTTGAGAGCGTTCTTGAGTATCCGAGCGGGGAACTCGTCAGCTCTGAGCTTGCTGAATTCTTCATCGAAGGTGAGCATCAGCGTCGCATCAGGGTCAGTCTCCGCGAGGAGCTCCAACTTCTGCGCGGCACTGATGAGCTCTGGCGGACAAACATCTGGGCGCAGCACCGCGAGGGGATTGCGATCGAACGTCAGAACGACCGACATCAGCCCCCGGGCTCTGGCCGTGGTGCGTACGCGCTCGATGACCGCACGATGGCCGATATGCACCCCGTCGAACTTGCCAATCGTGAGCACACTCGGGCCGAAGTCGGCAGGGACTTCCTCGATCGAGCGAAAGACCTGCATCAGCGACTTCCCTCTTCGGGCCGGGTGCGCACAAGCCATAGGATGCCCAGAATCGGCAACATGAGCGGGATGAACAGGTATCCCCTGCCAAAGTACGACCACACGGTATCGGCCAGGAATCGCGCCGGGTCAAGGACGCTCGCGAGCCCAATCACGAGAACGCCGACAAGCTCGAAAATGATAGTGACCCATGCGACCCGGTACCACAGCGGTCCACGCCCAATCAGCGCAACCGTCGCGAGCACGTACACGGCACCTGCTAACGCCGACAGGAGATAGGCAAGCGGTGCGACCTCAAACTTGGTCGCAATTTGGAACAGTGAACGTGCCGTCGCCGCGAGCGCGAGTACCGCGTACACCGCAATGAGTACGCGACCGGCCCCAACCGCCCGTGTGGAACCCTTCTCAGACATCGAACACCACTTTAGGTGACCCGCTGGATTGAGACTCACGCGACCTGCACGAACCAGATTTGGAGCATGCGGTACAGCATGACGGCAACCGCGAAACATGCAACCCCGATCACCACCGTGCTCCACCGATTGCGATCGATGAGCGCCCAGAATGCTGCGAGCGGCGGAAGCAGGGCGGCCGAGATCAGGTAGACCCAGAACTCCAGCAGGCTCCCGGTTGGCTGGTTTCCCGTGGCGGGTGCAATCAACGAGACCACCACCTGCGCCACAAGCAAGAGTTCGACGAGCGCAGCCGTCGCGAGCGTCAGGTCGTTGGGTGCGCGCCCGATCAGGCCGCGGATAACGCACCAGAGGCCCCCAACAACGGCAACCGCGACCTGTAGCCAGGTGAACCACTCGATCATTCCGCGCCCTCCACAGCAGGAAAATTGGCGAGAACGACGGCACGTCCGTCGACCACCTCAATCAGACCGACCAGCCGACCGTCGGGTGCTACCGCTGAGTGCACCCCAACGCCATTAGGTACTCGGATGCGCTTACCGTGCGTGAGATCCGCTGCTTCATCCGCGGAGAGGTCGAGCCGGGGGTACAGCACTTCGGCGACCCCCGCCGGGGAAAGCATCCGGGAGGCCAGGGTCTCGTCGAGTGTCATGGAAGCGGCCACGTCGAAGGGGCCGATTCGGGTTCGGCGCAGCGCTGTGAGGTGTCCGCCCACCCCGAGACCCTCCCCCAGATCGCGTGCCAGGGCACGGATGTAGGTTCCTGAACTGCACTCCACGCGAACGTCAACATCGATGCCATCGCCATTCATGCCGTCGCCGCGCCTGATCTCAAGAATCTCGAACGAGCTGACCGTGACCGGTCGGTCTGGGAGTTCTACGGTTGCGCCCTCGCGTACGAGCGCGTACGCCCTCTTGCCGTCCACCTTGATGGCGCTCACGCTGCTGGGGCGCTGCCGGATGTGACCGGTGAGCTGGTTGGCGCCTGCCGCGATCGCCTTGTCGGTGACCCGGGCGAGCGCCGCGGCATCCGCCGATGGGGAAAGCTCCCCCTCGGCATCGTCGGTCGACGATGACGCTCCCAGCCGGACTGTGGCCGTGTACTGCTTGTCGAGTCCGACGATGAAGGTGAGCAATCGGGTCGCCGCGTTCACCCCGAGAATCAAGAGTCCCGTCGCCATGGGATCGAGGGTGCCGGCGTGCCCGACCTTGCGAGTGCCGAGGAGCTTTCTCGCGCGCGAAACCACATCGTGGCTCGTGATGCCCTGAGGCTTATCGACGAGCAAGATTCCGGGGTTCGGATTCTGCGGGGGCTTGCTCACTCGTCAATTGTGCCTGACCCTCGCCCTAGGATCGGATGCATGCAACGCGGCGACCCTCCATGCGAATAGCGGTCATCGGTGCCGGCGCCGTGGGAGGGGCACTCGCCGCGCTGTTGGCCCGCGCCGGGCACGCGGTCGAAGTGACAGCACGGGGGGAGCATCTCGAGGCAATTCGGGAGCGTGGTATCCACCTTGCTGGGGCGTGGGGCGACTACACCGCGATAGTCGACGCGAACGAAAAACTCACGCGCGGACCCGAGCTGGCCATCATCGCCACGAAAGCTGGGGATGCAGCTGCCGCAATCTCAGAGAATGCCCCAATGCTCAGAGGGATTCCGCTCGTCGTAGTGCAGAACGGACTCGACGGCGTGACGAACGCCCGCCAGGCAGCGCCCCGCTCCGACATTGTCGGAGGGCTCGCGACATTCGCCACCTCCTACCTTTCGCCCGGCGAGATCACGGTCACCACCTCGGGGGCCCTGTATGTCGGGGTCACATCGGGCGACGATCTACCGGCACGCTACGCGGCTCGAACGCTGAGTGATGCGCTCCCCACCAGCGTCATCGCCAACTTTCGGGGCGCCCAGTGGACGAAACTGGTCATCAATCAGATCAACGCCCTCCCGGCAATCACCGGACTCAGCGTTCAGGACGTGGTCGGTGTCGGTCGGCTGCGTCGCCTCATGACGAAGAGCATGCGCGAGTGCGTACGCACCGGCTATGCCACAGGAATTCGTTTCGAGAAGGTGCAGGGCTTAGGGCCGAAAATGCTTCGGCTGTTCTCGATTCTGCCGATCTGGATTGGGCAAGCCCTCCCAGCCCTGATGGCGGCACGGATCGGCCGTGTGCCGAACCCAGGATCGACACTTCAGAGCATCCGACGCGGCCAGACAACCGAGGTCGACTACCTGAACGGCTCGGTCGTGCGTGCGGCAGAAGAATTCGGCCGCACAGCGCCGATCAACGCGCTGATGGTGACTCTCGTACACGAGGTCGAGGAGAGTCGGCAGTTTCTCACCGAGGCTGAGGTCGTCCAACGGGCGTCGACACGCGGCTAGCCACCTTCTGGGCTAGCGCGCATCGGGCGGTCGGGATCGGTAGTGTCAATGATCGCTGTTGCGGTGGCCCTGGGGTCCGCATCGGCGAGGTACAGCGACTGCGCGGCGTCGAGGCGGGCATCCGCAATCTCTGCGGAGACCTCGAGCCAAATCCGCCAGTTCCACAGGCCGCTTAGTTCGGGCCTGCCCAGGAATATCCCGTCGACGATGAGCGTCGCATCCTGTGGCCCTGAACGCCACGCCATTTCGACTGGGATGTCTCGCGCCACGTCCCACGCGGCGGTTACGAATCCGGCGCTGCCACCCAACCGAAACGGCTCAATGAGCACGCGTCGGAACAGGTCGTAGTCGAACGAGTCGACGTACAACCCCTCGGCCGACTCTCGACCCCTGAGGTAGCGCTCCTCCCGCGGTCGGTGGAACCCGTCAATCGAGGCCCGAAAGACCGGGTGTCCGTCTTTGCCCAACCGCTCGGCGAAGGCGTCGGCGAACTTCACCGTGCCCGCCCCATCCACGCCGTCGACCGCGATGAGGGTGCGTCCGAGCCAGAACCGCGACAGAAACTCGGCCGAGAGCACGTCGAGCAATTCGCGCTTCTCTGGGGTCCAGAAGATGACTGTTGGGGGTAAGGCCATGGCCCCAGTCTAGATTTGTGGCGTGAGCATCGCGCCGGTCGTGAACGAGTGGTTCGCGCGAAACCGCCGCGACCTCCCTTGGCGCCGAGAGGGATTTGGCGCGTGGGGAATTCTCGTCAGCGAGTTCATGCTGCAGCAGACGCCCGTGGCCCGGGTGATCCCCCGGCTGGAGGAGTGGCTCGAGCGCTGGCCGACACCCGCCGCTCTTGCACTCTCGCCGGTCGCAGAAGCACTTCGAGCGTGGGAGCGTCTCGGCTACCCGCGCCGCGCACTCAACCTGCACGCGACCGCCGTACTCATCACCTCGCGCCACGACGGCGTCGTGCCCTCCTCGGTCGAGGATCTGCTGGCGCTGCCGGGGGTCGGTGACTACACCGCGCGGGCGGTCGCCGTCTTCGCGTACGGCGAGAGGCATCCGGTTGTTGACACCAATGTGCGAAGAGTCATCGCCCGTGCCGTCGAGGGTCAGGCTGTCGCGGGACCGCCCTCGATCCGCCGCGACCTAGACGCGATGTCTGCGCTGTTGCCTGTCGATGAGGGCGGGGCGCGGGTGTTCAACGCCGCCATGATGGAACTTGGTGCGATCGTGTGCACCGCTCGAACCCCTCGGTGCAGCGCGTGCCCGCTCGCGGACGTGTGTGCATGGCGTGCCGCGGGCTATCCGGACTACGAGGGCCCTCGAGCGGCGGTGCAGAAGAAGTTCGAGGGCAGCGATCGTCAGGTGCGCGGCTTGATTATGGCCGAGCTTCGGGCCAGTGACATCGCGGTCGGGGCGTCTGAGCTCGAAACCGTCTGGGCAGATGATGTGCAGCGAACGCGCGCGCTCGCTGGTTTGCTCACCGATGGGCTCGTCGTCGACACCCCTGACGGCTACGAATTGCCGCGTTAGCGGGGCTCCCTGCAACTCGAACAAACATTCGAAATAATGTCGGTGGCTTGCACTGTACTAGGAACATGAGATTCGAGGTCGATCAGCCGGCGGAGCACATCGCCCTGTCTGGCGCGATGGGGAACACGCTCGGCGATCTCATCGACAGCATCGCTATTCTCGACCGGATGGAGGCATCCCTCGCTGCCCACAAGGCCGAGCTCATCGAGCAGGCTCGGCGCTGGAGCGAGGTCGTTGAGCAGTCGGTCGACGGGTCTGAGGGAGGGTGGAACGCCGAGGTCCGCGCCCGACGAGTTA
Organism: Leifsonia sp.; assembly: GCA_031413035.1. Taxonomy (GTDB): domain Bacteria; phylum Actinomycetota; class Actinomycetes; order Actinomycetales; family Microbacteriaceae; genus Rhodoglobus. The sequence continues at coordinate 19,808 of JANOED010000305.1, forward strand.
TCGCTTCAGAACTCGCGTGCGCCTTGCGAATTCCTGAGCGAAGCGCCGAAACCCTCGTCGCCGAGAGTGCGCTTCTCGCTCAGCTACCCGAGACCCATCGGGCGCTGAGCGAAGGCGCGATCAGCTGGCGTCACGCTCGGTCGATAGTCGACCACGCGACGTCACTTCCCGCGGAATCGTGGGCGGAGTTCGAGTCAGCTGCACTCCCCTTCGCTCGGTCGCTGACGGTCGCGAAGTTCGATCGGCGCGCTCGAGTAGTCCGAGAGCGCCTGTGCCCTGAGTCGATCGACGTTCGGTTTCGGGATGCCGCGGCGAATCGAGCGCTGACGCTCGAGCCTGCACGCGACGGCATGGCTCACCTCTCGGCGTACCTGCCAGCGGCCGTGGCGCACGGCATCTTCAATCGAGTCACCGACATGGCGATAGCTCGACAATCGCCGACCGACGGGCGCACGCTCACCCAACTCAAGGCCGACCTCTACGCCGAGATTCTGATGGACGGGCGACTGGAGGGTGCCAGGGAGAGCGGCATCCGGCCGCGTGTGCTGGTCACAGTGCCGGTTCTCGCTCTCATCGGCGTGAGCGATGAGCCGGCATCTCTCGAGGGGTACGGCCCGATCGACCTCGAGACAGCGATGCAACTAGCCGGCTCGGCGACGAGCTTCACGAGGCTCTTGACTCACCCTGAGACCGGTGCTGTGCTCTCGGTCGGCCGCGGCCGATACACGGTTCCATCTGACCTCCGCACGTGGGTTCGCGTTAGGGATGGCACGTGCCGCTTCCCGACCTGCAGCCGAGCAGCCCGAATCTGCGAACTCGACCACACGAAAGACTGGCAGCACCTGGGGCCAACCGCCCATGACAATCTCGGGCATCTGTGTCCGGCACACCATCGGTTGAAACATCAGACTCGCTGGTCAGTGAACCAAACGGATAACGGAGTTCTGACGTGGACATCGCCGAACGGTCGCAACTACGTGACTGAGCCTGAGACACAGATCGGTGGTGCGACCGCGGGGTGCTGACCTCTTGTTGGTTTACTGATCGATTTTCCGGACTCGCTCAATAGGCCACATAGTCGCCTCGTGCCGCGAAAGCGGAGTATACGATTGCCGCGGCCGCACCCATGAGCGCAATCTTCCACCACTCCATATAACGGTATGGCTTTCCGTCGGCACTGGTTTTGGCGGGCGGCGCCGGAATCGTAAAGGCCGCGACCGTAAACGCCGCGGCCACCAATACATCGAGAGCTAACCATGCTGCTCGGTCAAGGTTGAAGAAAGGCATCGGCGCCCAGACGATGGGACCTAACACCGCCAACACGAGCCACCACGGTCGCCCAGAACGAGCACCGATGATACCGACAAGAACGCTCGCGGTCGAGATCATGATCCGTAGAAATGGCCAGTACCAGTAAGGCATTGGGAGGAAGGAAACCAAGGCGAGCCCTGCGGCTACTACACAAATCCAAACCGCCGGATGCCGCTCGGAGTTGAACCATGTTCGTTCTACTGGCACACGGGGTCTCAAAGCACCGGTTCGGTCCTCGTACTGCCGGACCCAGATGTTGTACTCGATCGCAGCGCGGTTTGGGTTCTTGAGGACACTTTGCCGACCGGCGACGCTCAACTCGATATGGGCTGCCTGGAGATCTGGGCCGGTACCCGAGGTGACGAGCTCCATGTACTGCTCAAAGCTCAGAAAGTCAGAGACGTCCGCCACGTGCCCTCCCAACGATAGCCCGGCTAGATTATGGCAGCAATCGTCCGGTAGGCGCATGCAGAGTAGCTTCAATGCATGGAAAGCTTCTGGTCTGGGGTCGTCGGCGCGCTGATCGGTGGTGCGGCAACTGGGCTTACGGCATGGCTCGCGTTTCGAGCCCAGCGAAGGGCCACAGCGGCGGACGCAGCAGCGTTGATGCGTCGTCAACTCGCCGATTCACTGGTCAGATCGTTAGCCGACTTTCGCGAGTGTCGAGCAAATCCGGCAGCGAATGCTGCACGCGAGCGTGAAGTGCACTCGCGGCTAGAGGCGGACCTCGCCCTGTTCAACGGGTCCTTAACCCTGCCTAGAGATGTCGCGCTGAAGGAGTATCTAGCGAGAATTCGAGTAATGATCTTCAAAGGAGCCAACGGCTGGGCGGATGAAGTGAACTTCTCGGGATCTATCGGTGACCCGATCCTGAGATGGGCGGTCGGCGACCGCGAGTTTGGCGCGGCATGGTTCGAATCTAGATCATCACGGAGTGACGGTGAGTTCCGACCCGAGCCACGCCAACAAGATTGACTAGGGCGGGCTAGTGGCGGGCCTTGACGCCGACGCCTGGCTTTCGGCTATGGCGGAGTGCCGAACCGTCGTGTCAAGGCGCAGACTGTAACGGTGCCTGAACTGCCGGAAGTACACGCGCTCGTGACCGACCTGGGCGCACGACTGACGGGCCGCACGGTGAAGCGACTCGATCTGTTGTCGTTCGCGGCGCTCAAAACATTCGACCCACCTGCCACCGCGCTCAACGGTCACGTCATCAGCGGGGTCAGCCGCCACGGCAAATACCTCGACATCGGGGTGGCTGGCGATCCCGACCTGCACCTTGTTCTGCACCTCGCACGCGCCGGATGGGTTCGCTGGCGCGCAACGGCTCCTACGGTCTCGAAACGTCCTGGAGCAGGTCCGCTAGCAGCACGACTCCAGCTGGTCGGCGACTCCGTGGTTGGCGATGGTGCGGGCCTCGACGTGACCGAGTACGGAACCAAGAAGTCCCTCGCAATCTGGATCGTTCGAGACCCGAATATGGTTCCCGGCATCGCCACACTCGGCCCAGACCCGCTCGCAGCTGACTTCACTCTCGATCACTTCAGGGCGATCCTTTCGGCGGCGGGGCGATCGCAGATCAAGGGGGTGCTCCGCAGCCAGTCCCGCATTGCGGGCATTGGCAACGCCTACTCTGACGAGATTCTTCACGCCGCCAAGATGTCTCCATTCAAG
>JANOED010000306.1:0-4234 GCA_031413035.1 Leifsonia sp.
CGGGCCCTTGCCGGTGATCGTAGCGGGGGTGATGCCGACGAGTGACTCACCCGGCGTGATGATGCCGGGACAGTTCGGGCCGATTATGCGAGTGGCGTTGCCCTTCGACTTGGCGTGGGCCCACGCCTCCGCAGTGTCTTGGATCGGGATGCCTTCGGTGATCACGACGAGCAACGGGACTCCCGCGTCGATCGCCTCGATCATCGCGTCCTTGGCGAAGGCGGGGGGAACGAAGATGATCGAGGTGTCTGCGCCCGTGACATCCATCGCCTCCTTGACCGTGCCGAAGACGGGCAGCGTGACGCCACCCTCGTGCTCGACGGTGGTGCCCGCCTTGCGTGCGTTCACACCGCCGACGACCTGGGTGCCGGCCTTGAGCATGAGTGCGGTGTGCTTGGTGCCCTCACCGCCGGTGATGCCCTGCACGATGACCTTGTTGTTCTTGTTCAGGAAGATCGACATGTGTTCTGTTCCTAGATCGTTGGTGAGATTTCGACTGGCTCAATCAGCGGGAAGCGAGCTGGGCGGCCTTGTCGGCGCCATCGTCCATGGAGTCCGCCAGCGTGATCAGCGGGTTGTTAGCGGCGCGCAGAATGGCGCGGCCCTCGTCGACCTTGTTGCCATCGAGGCGCACGACAAGCGGCTTCGTCGCGGTGTCGCCGAGAATCTCGAGTGCCTGCACGATTCCGTTGGCTACTGCATCGCACGACGTGATGCCACCGAACACGTTGACGAACACGCTCTTGACTTGGCTATCACCGAGAATCACATCGAGGCCGTTGGCCATGACCTCGGCGGATGCCCCACCCCCGATATCGAGGAAGTTGGCCGGCTTCACGCCGCCGTGCTTTTCGCCCGCGTAGCTGACCACGTCGAGAGTGGACATCACGAGTCCGGCGCCATTGCCGATGACACCGACCTCGCCGTCGAGCTTCACGTAGTTGAGGTCGTTGGCCTTGGCCTTCGCCTCGAGCGGGTCGGCGGCATCCTTGTCTTCGAGTGCCTCGTGGTTCGGGTGGCGGAACCCGGCGTTCTCGTCGAGCGTTACTTTGCCGTCGAGCGCGAGGATGGTGCCGTCTTCTGTGAGCACCAGCGGGTTGACCTCGACCAGCGTGGCATCCTCGCCGGCGTAGACCTCGTAAAGCTTGACGAGCACCGGTGCGACCTTGTCGACGAGCTCAGCGGGGAAGCCGCCGGCGAGCGCGATCGACTTCGCAGTCTCAAGGTCGATGCCGGCGATCGGGTCGACCTCGATCTTCGCGAGGGCGTCCGGGCGCTCGACCGCGAGTTCTTCAATGTCCATGCCGCCCTCGACGCTGCACAGCGACAGGTAGGAACGGTTGGCGCGATCCAACAGGATCGAAAAATAGAACTCCTGAGCGATCTTGGCGCCCTCGGCGACCATCACGCGCTTGACAGTGAGTCCTTTGATGACGAGTCCGAGAATCGCCTCAGCGGCTGCGGCCGCGTCATCCGGGTTGTGCACCACCTTGACGCCGCCGGCCTTGCCACGACCGCCGGCCTTGACCTGCGCCTTGACGACGACCGTGCCGCCGATCTTCTCTGCGGCGGCCCTCGCCTCGGCCGGGGTGTCGGCGATCAGGCCGGCAAGTACAGGCACTCCGTAGGAGTGGAACAGATCCCTGGCCTGGTACTCGTACAGATCCACGTGGCTCTCGCATTCGCGTTGGGGGCATGGGAAGGCATTCAGGTCGCCCGCGAGATAACTCGACGTCAAGACACTTTGGCCATCACAAACTCTACTCCGGTCATCTGTCTCGTCCCTACAATGAAGCCACTGTCCCCGTCAGACCGGAGCCCGAGAATGGCCGATATTCGCCGCATCCTCTTTATGCGACACCTGCGCTCGATGCCGACCGTGCATGTGGTGCACCTTCGACGCGGGAAGGTTGCGCACGAGGGGGTGGGAATCGCGTTCTACTTCCGGGCGCTCACCGCCGCGATCAGTGAGGTGCCGACGGCAGAGGCTGAGCTGCCGGCGGTGTTCCACGCGCGAACGTCTGATTTTCAGGATGTGACGCTTCAGGTCACGGTGACGTACCGGTTCAACGAGCCGGGGGTGGCCGCGCGGCGCATCAACTTCGGCATCGATCCCTACACGGGGCAGTGGCTCGGTGACCCCCTGGACAAGGTCGCCTACCGCATCACCGAGCTCGCGCAGCAGTATGCGGTCGAGCACGTGGCTCTGAGCGGACTCGTCGACCTGCTCGCCAAGGGAATACCCACAGTTCGTCAGGCAATTTTCGACGGGTTGGTGCAAGACCAGCGGCTCGCGGAGACCTCCATTGTGGTGATCGGGGTGCGGGTTGTCAGCATCCGCCCGGTCGCCGACCTGGAGAAGGCACTCGAGACGCCGCTTCGCGAGCAGGTTCAGCAGGAGGCCGACAAGGCGACCTACGAACGCCGGGCCACTGCGGTCGAGCGCGAACGCACCATCGCCGAGAACGAGCTGCAGTCCCGGATCGAACTGGCCAAGCGCGAGGAGCTGCTCGTCGCGCAGGAGGGGGCTAACGCACAGAAGCGCGCCAAGGAAGCGGCGGCGGTCTCGCGTGTTGAGACCGAGGCGAGCGCAGACAGCACTCGCACGATTGGAGCGGCGCGAGCCGACGCCGAAGCCGCTCGTCTGGCCAGCTACGCTGGCGCTGATCCGGCCCTGTTGCTCGCTCTCGCGGCTCAGAGCGCGGCCGATCACCTGCCCAATATCGGAACCCTTAACCTCACTCCCGACGTGATCACGCAGGCGCTCAGTCGGATCGCGGCGGCTCCACCCGTTGCGCCACCCGCACCGCCGCAGGGATAGCTCGTGGCCCTGGCCCCGCGCGTTGTGCTCGTGCACCGCCGCACCGAGTACACCGAGTTGCTTGCCCGCCACGCCACGCGCGGGCAGGCGGAGTTCTTTCTCGCGTCTCGCGGGCGCAGCATCGACGACGTCAAGGCGCGCCACGACTCCCTTCAGGTGAGCCTCGCCCTCGTGTCTGGGTCGCTACCCGACGATGTGCGGCAGGCGCGAGTCGAGCGGGGTGATCTCGACCGCTACGTGTTCTCCCCCGAGGACATCATCGTGATCGTCGGCCAAGACGGGCTGGTCGCCAACGTCGCCAAGTACCTCGACGGGCAGCCGGTCATCGGCATCGATCCCGAGCCGGGCCGCAATGCCGGCGTGTTGGTGCCACACGGGGCAGGCGAGGCCGCTGAACTCATCGCTGCCGTGATCGCCGGGCGGGCATCCACCGAGTCGAGGGCGATGGTGCAGGCAACGCTCGATGACGGACAAAAGCTCATCGCGCTCAACGAACTGTATGTGGGCGACGATGGTCACCAGTCGTCGCGCTACGTCGTCACGACGCCCGCCGGCGAGACCGAGCGACAGTCGTCATCGGGCGTGATCATCGCAACCGGAACGGGCAGCACCGGATGGGCCGCATCCATTGCAAGCGATCGGGGCCTTGCCGAGATCTTGCCCGCGCCAGACTCGGCTGTGCTCGGCTGGTATATCCGCGAAGCTTGGCCGTCGAGATCGACCGGCCGCACACTCACCGCGGGGCTCCTCGGCGAGGGAGAGCACCTCGAGTTCGTCGTCGAGTCTGACACGCTGGTCGCGTTCGGCGACGGAATCGAAGACGACTACCTCGCCGTCAGCTGGGGTCAACGACTCACAGTCGGAGTCAGTGATCGTCGCCTGAACCTTGTGCCGTAGCTGTCGAGCCGAGCCCGACCGCTGGATTCGCGTCAGGTCAGCGAGAACGTGGCAGACCCGGTCGCGATGTCGGCGGCATCCAAGCGCACAGTGACGACATCGCCGAGGGTCAGCACGCCCGGGACCGTCGCGGTGACGACCGGATCGGTGAGCTGAACAACACCCCCGCTCTCCCGCTCGCCCACAACCGTGACCGCGAACGTCTGGCCAACCTGGGGCAGCAGGAGCGCGGCCTCGATCGCATCGACGGATGCCCGTTCAAGCCGGGAAGCGACGCCGTCTGACCGCGCCATCAGGCTCGGCAGCGTAGGTAGCGCTTCACGCACCCATCCGGGAACCGGTTCGTCGTTCAGAAGTGCGTGACAGGTGATCAGCACGAACCGGTCGACGAGCCGCCGCAGCGGTGCGGTGGCGTGGGCATACGGCGCGGCGACGGCTGCCTGCTCGAGATCGTCGGGAACTCCACCCTCGAACGCCGTATACCCAGCACCGCGGAACAGCGGTGCCGCCGCGTGC
>JANOED010000307.1:0-6920 GCA_031413035.1 Leifsonia sp.
GTCGCGAATGTAGGGTGTGTCGAACTTCTTTTGGTCGTAGAGGATCCCGGGGCCGGTGCCCACGCCCATGCCGCCGTGCTTCTTGACGATGGCGTCGACGAGCTTCTTCTGGCGCTTGGCGTGCGAGACGCTGCCCTCGTAACCAATAAAGCTCAGGCAGATGTCAGTGAGGGTCCATCCCTTCGACTTCATCAACTGTGGCAGCACGGTTCCGGCCAAGAACTTGTCGAACCCCTTGCGATTCTTACTCGTGGCGAGCGAGAAGGCGGTCTCTCGGGCGTCTGAGATTCGGGTGATCGACGGGGCCGCGTCTGACTCGGCAATCTCCTGCATCGCCGCGATGCCGGCCTTCCAGTTCGGGAAGAAGTACGCGTACACATCGCGCTTGGCGGGCACTCGATGCACCTGCACGGTCACCTCGGTGATCACACCGAGGCGACCCTCAGATCCGAGGATCATCTCGCGAACACTCGGTCCGCTCGACGTCGATGGCAGCGGACGCAACACCAGCACTCCGCCCGGGCGCACCACGCGCAGCCCTCGCGCAATGTCGGCGATGTCGCCGTACTTGTCAGACTGCATACCCGAGGAGCGAGTAGCGACCCAGCCACCGACGGTGGAGTGGGTGAACGAGTCGGGAAAATGCCCGATGGTCCACCCTTTGCTGTTGAGTTGCGCCTCGAGATCTGGGCCCTGCGATCCTGCCTGGATGCGCGCGAGTCCGGAGTCTGCGTCGATGTCGATGACCTCGCGCAGGCGACCGAGGTCCAGAGACACGATCGTGCGCTTCTCTGTGGGCAGCGGCTCGAGACTTGCGGCGATATTGCTGCCGCCGCCGAACGGGATGATGACGGCATTGGCTGCGACTGCGGCATCCACCACCTGCTGAACCTCGGCTTCGTGGGCCGGGTAGACCACAATGTCCGGGCTGCGCTCGATCAGATTGCCGCGGATGCGCACGAGGTCACGCAGACTCTTGCCATAGGTGTGGATGACGCGGAGCATGTCATCCGTCGACACGTGCTCGTCGCCGACGATCGCTGCAAGCTTCTTGGCGAAACCCGCCGTGGCGTTGCTCTTGGGCACCTTGAGATCACTGAAGGAGGGTTCGCCGGCGCGCTCGGCGTTCACCAGATCGAGGCCGACCGCATTCAGAACAAACGGAGCGAAGCCGGGCTTGTCTTCGTAGTGGAAGCCCACCCCATCGACGCCCCAGCCCCACCACTTCATGTGCTTGACGGAAGTCATGCCGTTCCCTTCTCTGCGTGCGCCGGCGACACCGCCGGAGTCACCTCTGCGTGCAGTCGGCGAACTTCGCCCGCCAACCGATTGGTGAAATCTTCGGCCGATTCACCCGTGGCGGGATACATCGGCGCGCCGAACACTACCGCAACGGGCAGGCGGCCGCGCTTAGGCCAGTTCACACCGCGCGGCATCGCATTGCTAGCCCCGACGAGCGCGATCGGGAGGCAAGGCACCCGAGTAGCAATCGAGAGTGCAGCGGCCCCCTGCTTGAAGTGCCCCATCTGGCCAGTCTTCGAGCGTCCGCCCTCGGGGAAGATGAGCAAGGGGACCTTGCGGTCAAGCAGCGACCGCGACGACCCGGTTCGCTTTCCCTCGGAGTTGCGCTCGATCGCGAAAGCGTTGAAGAAGAGCGTCGTCAACCACTTTCGCCACTGCACATCGAAGAAATAGTCAGCTGCGGCGCCCGCCGCGAGATAGCGGGCGAGTGGCCGGGGTAGCGCCCCGATGATCAGGGGCGCGTCGAGGTGGCTTGAGTGATTGGCGATCACGATGAACGGTTGCTGCAGTTCGGCGATTCTCTCAGTACCGTGCACCGAGACTCTCACTAGCGACCAGACCAGCGGCTTGAGCATTCCGCGCTGAGCGACGAAACGAATGGATGCCATCGCCGGCGAGTTAAAGCGGTCACGTTTGTGCTTCTCAGTCATGACTGCGGCGCCTTTCCGGGAGTTCGATTCTCGGATTGTGGTTCGGAGCCCGCCTCGTTGCGGCCTGCCGAGATCGAGGCAGAAATTCGTCGCACCGAGCTGCCCGGCAGGTGGCGAACAATCCAACCGATGACTCGGTACCGAACAGTGGGTATGCAGACCACTTTGCCCTTGCGCGCGTCGCGGAGGGCGATGCGAACAACGTCATCGGGATTGGTCCACAGAAATTCCGGTAGCGAACTTCGTTGCACACCGGCTCGCTCGTGCCACTCGGTGCGAACCCATCCGGGCAGCACGACGGTCGACGTCACCCCGGTGCCTCGCAGTTCAACTGCGAGGCTTTGGCTGTACGCGGTGACCCACGCCTTGTTTGCGGCGTATGCACCGGTCGCCAGGTATGTTTGCAGGCTCGAGATTGTGATGATCGACCCGCTACCCCGCGCTCGCATCGCGCGGGCGGCGGCGCCCCCCAGAACGAGTACGGCCCGACACATAACCTCGAAGGCATGGTCGTGTGCGGCGATGTCTGGTGAGGCTAGCGCCGTGCGAAGTCCGGCCCCGGCGTTGTTGACGACGATGTCGATCGGATGCTCGGGATCCTCGATTCGGGCAGCGACACGCTCGACATCCCGCCGGTCGGCTAGGTCAGCGGCAATAGTCTCAACGTTGATGCCTGACGAGGCATGCAACTTCGCCGCCGTGGACTCGAGGCGGTCCCGGTTGCGTGCAACGATGACGAGGTCGTGCCCGGCAGCAGCCAATTGGCGGGCGAATGCGGCACCAATGCCGGACGTCCCGCCCGTAATCAGAGCCGATGCCATGCTGCATACAATACGCTACGGGCACCGTAGCGCTAGGCGGCTAGAATGGGCGAAACCCGACCTGTTTCTCGGAGGTACAACGGATGCCGGAACGCCAGGAGGTGTCCGTGGACCGCGCTAGCTACCCGGCCCCCGATTTCGACGTACGCGACTACGCCCGCACGGCCGCCGGCAGCCATCGCGAATCCATGGACTGCGCGGCATATCGTGTCGCGCCACTGTCAGCCGACACGCTTCGCATCGTTCGCTACCTGCAGATCGTCGAGCGGGCGACCATGACGCACCTGCGCAGTGTGCTGGTGACAGCGACCCACAAGGATGCGCGAATCACCGCATTTCTGACCACGTGGGCGTTCGAGAAATACTGGATCGCCGACGCTCTGGAGCAGGTACTTCTCGCCCACCAGCCGGAGGGTTCTGAACCCGATCGCTCCCCGTTTCGCACCCCGGTCGAGCGCACAATCCGTGAGTCGATTGTCGCCAACATCATCGGGGAGCCCCTGATCGCCGTGCACATGGCGCTCGGAACTGTCGACGAGTGGCTTACTCAGGCAGCCTACGGCCGTCTGCGCGAGCTCGACCCGAATCCCGAGTTCGACCGAACGATTGCCTCGTTCCTTGGGATCAAGGAGCGCCAACTCAGCTTCTTCGAGGCTCAAGCGCGATTCCGGCTGACGGAGTCCGCGCGCGCAGCGCGGCTCACTCGAAAGCGCCTCGCTAAGACACCGTGGCCGATCGGCTCGAAGGCGGAGCCCGCAGCCGAGACTCGGTTCTTCTTCGTCCATCTCTTCGGGGCCGTGCCTGAGCTCGTCACGAAACTGGATGCCCGTGTCGATACCCTCCCCGGTCAATCCGGCCTTGGGCTGATCCGGAAGGCAGTGCGCCGATGACTGCCGCGACCCGGGCCGCAAGGCCGTCGGCTGCGAGGCCGTCGGCTGCTCCGATCCTCACCACCGAGCATGTGTTTCTCACGGGCGCGACCGGGTTCGTCGGACAGGCGATCCTCGAGCGGTTGCTTTCGTCGCATCCGGAAACTCGAGTTTCAATTCTCGTGCGCGGCAAAGGGAGTCAGACCGGCGAGGGGCGCCTCGCCAACCTCATGCGTAAGCCGGTCTTCGCGAAGTGGATCGAGTCGGTCGGGGAGGAAGAGGCTGCGAAGCATGTCGCTGAGCGCGTCCGCGTGATCGAGGGCAGTCTCACCAACGTGGGCACCCTCCCGTCAGACATCGATGTCGTGATTCACGGGGCATCCACCGTGTCATTCGATCCGCCTATCGACGAGGCGTTCGACACGAACGTGGGCGGCGCCCACGGCGTCTACGGAGCACTTCTCGCCAGCGGGAGCGACCCGCACGTCGTGCACGTCTCCACCGCCTACGTGGGCGGTATTCGCAAGGGCATTGCGCCCGAGGCATCGCTCACCCACTCCGTCGACTGGCGAGCCGAGTACGAGGCGGCAAAGTCGGCGCGGGAACGGGTCGAACTCGAGTCCCGGCAGCCCGAGGCGTTGCGCGTTCATCTCTCGAAGGCGCGCGCGCGCCACGGCAAGACGGGACCCCAAGCTGTCGCCGGGTTCGCCGAAGTCGCCCGCGCAGAGTGGGTTCGTGAGCGCTTGGTCGACTACGGCCGCACGCGCGCAGAGAGCCTGGGCTGGACCGATGTCTACACCTTGACCAAAGCCTTTGCTGAGCGTGCCGCCGAAGAACTCTGGTCGCAGACCGGTCACCGCCTGTCGATCGTGCGGCCGTCGATCATCGAGAGTGCCCTCCACCATCCCTTCCCGGGTTGGATCGATGGATTCAAGGTGGCCGACCCCCTCATCATTGCCTACGGCCGAGGCCAGCTGCCCGACTTTCCTGGACTGCCCGACTCGGTGCTCGACGTGATCCCGGTGGACTTCGTCGTCAATGCCACCCTCGCCGTCGCGGCTCGAACGGCGGAGCCCAACGCCCCCCAGTACTTCCAAGTCGTCTCGGGTAAGTCCAACCCGCTACCGTTCCACCGGATGTACGAGAACGTGCACCAGTACTTCACCGCCAACCCACTGCCGAACGACAAGGGCGACATCAAGGTGCCGCACTGGCGGTTCCCCGGCGGTCAGAAGGTCGAGAAGGCTCTAGCAAAGCGAGAACATCAAGTCGAGCGTGCTGAGCGCCTGATCGAGCGGCTTCCCACCACACCGCGCACTCGACGGTGGCTCGACACCGTGTCGAGCGGCAAGCACGGTCTCGGCCAGCTGCGCGCCTTCACTGAGCTCTACCGGGCATACGTGCAGACCGAGATCATTTTCGACGACACCAACACGCGAGCGCTGCTGGCTTCCCTTCCGAAGGAGGTGCAGCAAGACGAAGGCTTCGATGTGACCGAGATCGACTGGGAGTACTACCTCCAGCAGATTCACTTCCCGGCGGTCACGACGTTGACACGCGCCTTCGCTACCCGGCCGTCTGCCAAGACACGCTCCGCACGGGTTTTGCCCGTGAGGTCGGATGTTGTCGCGATCTTCGACCTCGAAGGCACAGTTCTCGAATCCAACCTGGTCAAGCAGTACCTGCTGCTCTGGGCAGGGAGCGTGCCTCGCTCGAGGATCGCCCACGACCTAGCAAACTTCACCTACTCGCTCCCCAAGTACCTTCGCGCCGAGCGTCGAGACCGTGGCGAATTCATCCGCACCTTCATGCGTCGCTATCAGGGTTTCAAGGTCAACGAGATCGAACGACTGGTTCGCGGCAGTTTCGGGCGCGCAATGATGCGTCGCGCCCTACCTGACGCGTTGCGCCGAGTGCAGGAGCATCGGGATGCCGGGCATCGCACGATTCTCGTGACCGGCACCATCGATCTGATGGTGCAGCCGTTCGTGCCCTTCTTCGACGAGGTTGTTGCCGGTCGCATGCAACAACGCGACGGAGTGCTAACCGGATTCCTCGCCGACCCACCTTTGGTCGATGAAGCCCGCGCGGCATGGCTTCGCCACTACGCCGAGCAGAACGGTTTCCAACTCAGTCAGTCGTACGGTTACGGCGACAGCCATGCTGATCTGGTGTGGCTGCAACTGCTCGGGAACCCCAGCGCGGTCAACCCCGACATTCAGCTGTACCGACACGCCCAAGAGAAACGCTGGAACGTGCTCGATTGGAAGCGTCGACCTGCAGGAAGTGCTACAGGAACTCGACAGGTTGACCCCCTAGAATCCGAGAAAGCTTCTACCACGGAAGGAGTCGGGGAGTCCTCACAAGACGCGCCCGCGGCATCCCATGGCATTTGACATCGACAACTACACCGCGACATCAACAACGGTGATGTGGAAGGATCTCGACTTCGGCGACTTCGAAACCAACCCGCTGCCTGAGGCAACCTTGCGGGCGCTGCGCTACATGTGCGACATCGAGTACCACACCGTCTGTTACTTGCGGGACTTGCTCGTGACCCCGTCCCATAAAGAGGCCGACGTCAGTGCATTCATGACGATGTGGAATCGCGAGGAGTTCTGGCACGGCGAGGCCCTTGCCGCCGTCCTCGGCGCCCACGGCATCACAGTCGATTTCGACCAACTCAAGGCCACGCGCCTCAAGCTCGGCTGGAAAGACCGCCTCGACCCCATCAAGCAGTCTCTCTTGGGCAATATCGTCGGTAAGGATTTCATCGCGGTACACATGATCTGGGGAGCAGCCAACGAATGGTCGGCTGTCGCTGCGTACAATCGCCTCGCCGAGCTCGAGAATCACCCGGTTCTTGCCGTGCTACTGCAAAGGATCGCCAAGCAGGAAGCACGCCACGTCGCGTTCTACGCAACTCAAGCGCGCGAGCGCCTCGCCAACAGCAAGAAGGCCCAAGTGCTTGCTCGATTTGCACTGAAGAATGCGTGGGGGCCGGTCGGTTCCAGTGTCATGGAGCCCGCCGAGGTCACCCACGTGATGAAGCACATCTTCTCTGGCGAAGAGGGTCTTCGTGAGATTCGCAAACTCGACGAGCACATTTCGCGAATGCCAGGACTGGAAGGGCTCACCATCGTTGAGACCTCGATGAAGAAGTATGGCGTTGCGGCTCCGGTTGCCGCCTGAAGCGAACACACCGCTTCGCGTTTGCGTGACTGATACCGTTGACATGTGGGCTTAAGAATCGAACGTGTCGACCTGCCTGGCCTCGG
>JANOED010000308.1:0-1982 GCA_031413035.1 Leifsonia sp.
CCGGCGGTTCGGGTGGGGAGGCCCGCTGCATCCGTGCCCGAATACACGCTCCAGAAGACCTCACGCCGTCGCGCGTCGGTTACGACGAGCGTGGGCTGGGTCGCCCCGTAGGCGATCGCGTCATGGCTCATCACAGGCACAACCGGCTTGCCGATGCCGAAGGCAAAGGCTCGGGCCCCGGCGATGCCGACTCGGAGGCCGGTGAAGGGCCCAGGACCCATTCCCGTAGCGACACCTGACAAGGAGGTTACGTCGCCGCCCCAGTCGTCGAGGCAGTCGCGGATCAGCTCGCCGATTACTTCGGCGTGGCCGCGCGGATCGGTCGAGGAGTGCTCGGCGATGATTCCGCGATCGAGATCAACGATCGCGACACTGGTGCCGGCCGAGGTGTCAATGGCCAAGAGCATCGACCCACCTCCTCCAGCGCTCGCCGTGCGCAGTGACTGAGACTTCGCGCGGCTCCACCTCGTCGTCATCGAGGCCGGCAGTTGCGCTCCCACGCCTGCGCGTGATGTCTACCTGAAGCCAGTCGTCTGTGATGCCGTCGGTGAGGCCAGCGCCCCACTCGACGACGACGATGGAGCCGGGGAAGTCGATGTCGAGATCGTCGAGCTCCATGGCGCTCGAGAGCCGATAGGCGTCGGCGTGAACCAGAGGCGCGAGGTCTTCGGTGTTTGAGATCGTCGAGACTCGGGGATGTGTCCGCGCCAGCACGAACGTCGGGCTCGTGACGGCGCCACGCACCCCCAACGCCTCACCAATCCCGCGAGTGAGTGTCGTTTTACCTGCCCCCAATTCGCCGTTGAGGAGCACGAGGTCACCGGCCCGCAACTCTGAGGCGAGGCGGGCACCCAATTCGGCCATCTCCTCCGGGGTTGGCACCGTCAGCTCGGCCGTCACACGTACCGCCGCACAACCCGGGCACCGACCCGGGTCACGATCTCGTAGTTGATCGTGCCGGCAGCGGCAGCCCAGTCGTTGGCGGTGGGTACGCCGGTCGCAGGGTCGCCGAACAGAACCGCGCGATCCCCCACCCGCACCGAGTCATCGCCCATATCGACGACGATCTGGTCCATGGCGATCCGCCCCGCGACCGGGTAGGTCGTGCCGTTGATACGCACGGGCCCTCCAGTTGCCGCCCTCGGCACACCGTCGCCATAGCCGAGCGGTATCAGAGCGAGAGTTGTTGCTTGCCTCGTGCGGTAGTCGAACCCGTAGGAAACGCCGTGACCCTCCGGCACCCGCTTTACCGCGACGACCTCAGCGGCGAGAGTCATCGCGGGGACAAGTCCGGGCACCGGGATGCCATCGGGCGAGAGTCCGTAGACCCCGATGCCGAGGCGCACGAGGCCGAACCGCGCGGCGGGAACCCTGAGTGCCCCGGCCGTCGCGGCGAGATGCAGGAGCTGCGGCTCGAGCCCAGCAGCTCGCGCCGAGTCGACCGCCTCGGTGAAACGGGCCACCTGCGCGGCATCCTCGTCGGGCCCAGCGTTGGCGAGATGGCTCCACACGCCTCGCACCACGATTCGTCCGGCCTTCTCGTGATTGGCGGCTGCTGTGATGAGCTCGAGCCACTGGCCCTCGTCGGCACCATTGCGCCCGAGGCCCGTGTCGACCTTCAGCTGAACGAACGCGCGACCGGATGCCGCGGCAGCCCGTTCCAGCTGCTCCAGGTAACTCACGCCGATGTCGACCCCGCCCTCGACCGCAGCGTCGAAGTCCGCGTCCCGCCCGTGCAGCCAGGCGAGGATCGGGGCGCTCACCCCTGCGGCGCGCAACTCGAACGCCTCGGTGAGGTCGACCGTTCCGAGCCATTCGGCGCCCGACTCGACGACCGTTCTTGCGACGGGTACCGCACCGTGCCCGTAGGCATTCGCCTTGACGACGACCATCGCGGCGACATCCCCGCTTGCCGCCCTGAGAACGCCGAGGTTGCTAGCTACCGCGTCGAGATCGATTACCGCTTCGCGCATGAGGCTCAG
>JANOED010000309.1:0-2911 GCA_031413035.1 Leifsonia sp.
GATCTCGACAAGCTGCTCGACGATGAGCAGCTTCGCGAGGCCGTCACCTTGGCCGACACCGTCATCGTCGTGGATGCCTCGTTCGGCGAGCTGCGCGCAATCGCCCCCGAACTGGCGCAAGCCGGCTCTGTCACCGAGCCACGCACGGCCGACTGCGACCTCCCCCTCGTTCAACGAGCCGGAACGGTCTCCGGCTCAGGCAACGGCTACCGAGTGATCGACGAATCGGCCGAGGTCACCGCCTGCTTGGGTAGTGGTGACGGCGTCTACTCGCTGATCGAACTGCCGGCCGGTGACGGGAACGGCACTCTCACGATCCTCGGCGCGACCGACGCCCTGACCAACCAGTTCATCATCGATGACGGTAATGCCGCGTTCGCGCTGGGGCTGCTTGGGGCAACCGAGTCGCTGGTCTGGTACGAGCCGAGCTTCGCCGATCTCGCCAGTGATGGTCCGGTGACGATCGGCGACCTCACCCCGCTGTGGGTGACCCCGGTGCTAGGACTGCTCATCATGACCGTGATCGCCGCGGCCGTCTGGCGCGGTCGCCGCTTCGGCCCGTTGGTGATCGAGAACCTCCCGGTGACCGTTCGGGCTAGCGAGACCATGCAGGGGCGGGCCCGTCTCTACGAGCGCTCCGGCTCGCGTCAGCGGGCGCTCGATGCTTTGCGCATCGGAACCGTGCAACGTCTGGGGGCGCTGTGCGGTCTGCCGCGAGTGGCGTCGGTTGACGACGTTGTGGCCGCGGTTGCTGCGGTTACGGGGTCGGGGTCGCGGTCGGGGTCAGGGCCGGGGCCGGGGCCGGGGGTCAGTGACATCCGTCACCTGCTCATCGATGCGGTGCCGAGCACCGATGGTGACCTCGTTGCGCTCTCCGATCAGCTCCTCACCCTTGAGCGCGCGGTCACGACGGCGCTGCGAACGTAAAGAACTAACCCGCCACTACGAGAGAATTGAGCCATGACTGACACACAACTGCGCGAGTCGTTCGTGAGCCTGCGCACCGAGGTGGGCAAGGCCGTCGTCGGACAGGAGGCGGCGGTGACGGGCCTGACGATCGCCCTGCTCGCCGGCGGACACGTTCTGCTCGAGGGCGTACCCGGTGTCGCCAAGACGCTGCTCGTGCGAACCCTGAGCCTCGCACTCAAGCTCGACACCAAGCGCGTGCAGTTCACCCCCGACCTCATGCCGGGCGATGTCACCGGTTCGCTCGTCTACGACACGAAGGCCGGCGAGTTCGAGTTTCGCGAGGGGCCGGTGTTCACGAACATCCTGCTCGCCGACGAGATCAACCGCACCCCCCCGAAGACGCAGTCGTCGCTGCTCGAGGCGATGGAGGAGCGTCAGGTGTCGGTCGACGGCGTGACTCGCAAGCTCCCGGTTCCGTTCATGGTCGCCGCGACGATGAACCCGATCGAGTACGAGGGCACCTACACGCTGCCCGAGGCACAGCTCGACCGCTTCTTGCTCAAGCTGGTGCTCGACCTGCCCGAGCGCGACAACGAGATCGAGGTGCTCACCCGGCACGCGGCGGGCTTCAACCCGCGCGATTTGAAGGCGGCCGGTGTCACGCCCGTGCTCGACGCAAAGCAGCTCGCTGCTGCGCAGGCGGCGGTCGGCAAGGTCGGCGCGAGCGCTGACGTTCTCGCTTACGCGGTCGACCTGGTGCGAGCGACCCGCCAAAGCCCGTCGGTGAAGCTCGGCGTGAGTCCGCGTGGGGCGACCGCGCTGTTGGCCGCGTCGAAGGCCTGGGCCTGGCTCAACGGATTCGACGCGATCACCCCCGATCACGTGCAGGCGATGGCGCTGCCCGTGATGCGCCACCGCATCCAGTTGCGCCCCGAAGCCGAACTCGAGGGTGTCTCGGCCGACACGATCCTGCGCGCGATCCTGCAGCAGGTTCAGGTACCGATCTAACCGCCGACGACCAATGGCAATCAGCGGCTGGTTCGTTCTGCTCGTGGCGCTCGGTGTTGTGCCGATCATCGTCACGAACGACCCCGCCATGTTCGCGTGGTGGCTGCTGGGCGCGCTGGGACTGGGCCTCGTAGATCTTTGGCTCGCGGCATCCCCTCGGCGGGTACTTCTCGAGCGCGACCTACCCGGGCGAATGCGGCTCGGCGAGACTGCACCATCGACCCTGTTCATCACCAACACCAACGGTCGACGGATGCACGGCCGCGTGCGCGACGGATGGCCCCCGTCTGCAGGCTCCCGCCCCCGGCGCGCGAGTATCTCGATTCCCGCCGGGGAGCGCCGCGCGCTCACCACCACGCTCACCCCGTTTCGTCGAGGCGAGCGTCGGGCGGCGCACGTGACCATCCGCTCGTTTGGGCCGTTGCGACTCTGGGCGCGGCAGGCGACTATCGCGCAGCCCGGCGCCGTGCTGGTGCTGCCCCCGTTCAACTCGCGAAAGCACCTACCGTCGCGGCTCGCGCGCCTGCGCGAGCTCGACGGGGCGACGAGCGTCATGGTGCGCGGTCAGGGCACCGAGTTCGACAGCCTGCGCGACTACGTGCGTGGTGATGATGTGCGCTCGATCGACTGGCGGGCTACGGCTCGCCGCAGCGATCTGGTGGTGCGAACCTGGCGTCCCGAGCGTGACCGGCGCGTCGTCATCATCATCGACTCCGGCCGCACCTCGGCCGCACGCATCGACAACGAGCCACGCATCGACACCGCGTTCGAGTCGGCGCTGCTGTTGGGCGCGCTCGCCTCCAGCGCGGGCGACCGTGTCGACCTGGTGATCTTCGACCGGCGTGTTCGCGGGCGGGTGCAGGGCGCGACCGGCGCCGAACTGCTGTCCCGCATGGTCACCACGATGGCGCCGGTTGAGCCCGAGCTCATCGAGCCAGACTGGGCGGCGGTGCCGTCCCTCGTGCGCTCCGTGACACCGCACCGGGCCCTCGTG
>JANOED010000310.1:0-10752 GCA_031413035.1 Leifsonia sp.
GACTATTCGCAAGCGCTGCCGGCGGGATCAATAAAGGACGTCAACGGCATCATCGAGGGATTTCAGCCGGACGACGCATTCATCGCTCGACTGAAGCAGTCTGACCCCAATCTCACTCAGTTCCGATACGCCAGCGAGGCCTATGACGCGACGATTCTCGCGGCCCTGGCTGCCCTCGTCGCCAAGGATGACGCGGGCGAATCGGTCGCGGCGATTCTTCAGTCGGTCTCGGTGGGCGGCATCAAGTGCACGAGCTTCGGCGAGTGCGTCGACGTGCTGAAAACTCAGGACGATATCGACTACGACGGCGTCTCCGGTCCGGTCAACATCACCGCGGAAGGGGATGTTTCGCCAGCCTTCTACGGCCTCTACACGTTCAACGCCGAGAACAAGTTTGTTCTCGTGCGCGGGGTCTTTGGCGGCTAGGCCTGCGGAATTCGTGGCAGAACACGGCAGATGTCACGGAATGTAACGATCGGGCCGCGTTACAGGGCTGTAACCCGCTCGTGTTGTGAAACACGCCGATGCCGAATAACGTGGCAAGACAGCATTGCGTCGCCGTGCTGTGTCCGAAAACACATCCCAATTGCAAGGAGCAACATGAGCGTATTCGTGAAGGCAACCGCCTCGCGCTCGCGGTCTCTCAAGTCGATCCTCGGTGGCCTCGCCATCGTAGGTGCTAGCGCACTCGTCCTCAGCGGCTGCACGCCGGCTGCCGACGATGGAGCTGCCCCCGTCGACCGCGAACCTTTGACCCTCAAGATCGGCACCATCCTGCCGCAGTCCGGCGCTCTCGCGTTCCTCGGCCCGCCCGAGGAAGCTGGCGTTGCGCTCGCAGCGCAGGAGATCAACGAGGCCGACCTCGGCATCACCGTTGAGGTCGAGTTCCGTGACTCCGGTGACACCACGACCGACACCGCAACGGTCTCCGTGACCGACCTGCTGTCGCTCGATGTTTCGGCGATCGTCGGTGCGGCATCCTCGGGTGTCTCGAAGACGGTTATCGACCAGATCGTGGCTGCCGGTGTTGTTCAGTTCTCGCCGGCAAACACCTCGCCCGACTTCACGACCTACCCGGATGACGGCCTGTACTGGCGCACCGCTCCCTCGGACCTGCTCCAGGGTGAGGTTCTCGGAAACCTGATCGCTGAAGACGGTGCCGCAACGCTGGGCATGATCGTTCTCAACGACGCCTACGGAACCGGCCTCGCTGCCGCTCTGAAGGCGACCTTCGAGGCCACCGGTGGCGAAGTTGTCGCCGAGGCTCTCTTCAACGAGGGTGACTCCAGCTTCGACGCTCAGATCTCGACGGTGACGGCGGCTAACCCCGACGCCATCGCGCTGATCACGTTCGACCAGGCAAAGGTTATCGTTCCGGCTCTCGTCGGTGCGGGCTACCCCGGTGGCCAGCTGTACTTCGTTGACGGCAACCTCGCCGACTACAGTGCAGACTTCGCTGCAGGCATCGTCGAGGGCGCCAAGGGAACCCTGCCGGGTCTCGACACCGCATCGCTCGGTGACTTCACCGACCGTCTGCTCGAGATCGACCCCGATCTGACCGAGTTCAGCTACGCGGCTGAGTCGTACGACGCGGTTGTTCTGCTGGCGCTCGCAGCTCTCGCTGCGAACTCCACGGTTGGTGCAGACATTGCTGGCAAGCTGCAGGAAGTCTCCGGCGGCTCCGGCGAAGGTGAGAAGGCGACCGACTTCGCGTCGGCCGCTCAGATCATCCTCGACGGTGGCGTGGTTGACTACGACGGAAACTCCGGTCCGATCACGTTCGACGAGAACGGTGACCCGACCGAGGCGACCATCGGAATCTTCGAGTACGGAGCTGACAACACGTTCTCCCGCATCAACTAATTTCGGTTAGCTGACGCAAAAAGAAGGGCCCCGACTTCGGTCGGGGCCCTTCTTCGCGTTTATGAAAGCGGCTATTCCTCGCCGAGCGTACCGAGGTAGAGTGCGATGACCTTGGGGTCATTGAGGAGCTCGCGGCCGGTGCCTGTGTAGGAATCCTTGCCCTGGTCGAGCACATAGCCGCGGTCACAGATCTGTAGGCAACGCCGGGCGTTCTGCTCGACCATGATGGTCGTGACGCCGGCTTTGTTGATCTCCTTGACGCGCAGGAAGGCCTCGTCCTGTCGCACCGGAGAGAGCCCGGCAGACGGCTCGTCGAGCAGGAGTACGTGTGGTCCCATCATGAGGGCTCGACTCATCGCGACCATCTGGCGTTCACCGCCAGAGAGCGAGCCGGCCCGCTGTCCGAGTCGTTTCTCGAGTTCGGGGAAAATGTCGATGACGAAAGCGAGGCGCTCGACAATCGACTTCGGACGCTGGAACAAGCCCATTTCGAGGTTCTCGCGGATGGTCAAGGTCGGGAACACGTTGTTGGTCTGGGGAACGAATCCGACCCCCTTGGAAACCAGCTTGTTGGCCTTGAGGCCGGTGATGGACTCGCCGCGCAGCCGGATGTCGCCTTCGCGCACCTTCACGAGGCCGAATATTGACTTGAGCAGGGTCGACTTGCCTGCCCCGTTGGGGCCGATGATTCCGACGAGCTCGCCCTCGTGTGCGGTGAGGGAACACCCGTTCAGGATGTTGACGCCCGGCAGGTAGCCAGCCACGACATCCTTGACCTCAATAACCAGCTCGCGGGTCGGAGCAGCGGCCGCGCTCGCTTGGGGGTTAGTTGTCGTCATCGAGCAGCTCCTTCATCGCGTGGACGACCTCTTCTTCATTCTCGTCAGTGCCGAGATCCTGATCGTGGTGGCTTCCCAGGTATGCGTCGATCACGGCGGGGTTGGCCATCACGGCGTCTGGCGGGCCCTCGGCGACGATCTTGCCTTCGGCCATGACGACTACCCAATCGGCAATGTGTCGAACCATCTGCATGTCGTGCTCGACGAAGAGCACGGTCATGCCCTCCTTTTTGAGATCGAGGATGTGGTCCAGCAGCGACTGGGTGAGCGCCGGGTTGACGCCTGCCATCGGCTCGTCGAGCATGACCAGCGTCGGGTCGCTCATCAGGGCGCGCGCCATCTCGAGCAGCTTGCGCTGCCCGCCAGAGAGGCTCGCCGCGAAGTCCTCCTGCTTCGTGTCGAGCTGGAATCGCCCGAGCAACTCGATGGCCTTGGCCTCGATGGACTCTTCCTGCTTGTGCCACAGCCAGGGCAGGAGCGCGACAAAGATGTTCTCCCCCTTCTGGCCCTTAGCCCCGAGCTTCATGTTGTCGAGCACGGTCAGCAGGTTGAGCGCCTTGGTGAGTTGGAAGGTGCGCACCTGGCCCAGACGAGCCACCCTGAACGACGGGATGCCCGCCAGCGACTTGCCCGAGAACGTCCACTTGCCCGTGTCGGGCTTGTCGAACCCGGTGAGGAGGTTGAACAACGTCGTCTTGCCCGCGCCGTTCGGACCGATCAGCGCTGTGATGGCGTTGCGGGGTATCTCAAGGTGGGCGACATCCACGGCCTTGAGTCCACCGAAGGTGCGGGTGACGTTATCGGCAACCAGAATCGGGTCTGCCTTGGCGACCCCGGGCTCGATCTCGCCGATGTGGAGGCCGGTGGACTTGACCGGTGAGCTCTTGGGCACGACGTTACTTGACAAAGGCCAGCTCCTTCTTGTTGCCGAAGATGCCCTGCGGTCTATAGATCACCAAGAGCATGAGCACGATCCCGACGATGATGAACCGGAGTTGCCCCGACTGCACGCTCGACATGAACGGAAGGTAGCCCTCCGACACCAGTCGGGCGATGAGGCCGGAGACCGCCGAGAGAACGACCCAGAAGATGATCGAACCGATCACTGGGCCGAGGATGGTCGCAGCCCCACCGAGCAGGAGGATCGCGTAGATGAAGAACGTGAGCGTAGTCGCGTAATTCGACGGCACGACCGCTCGCGGCAGTACGAAGATCATTCCGGCCAGCGTGCCGAACACGCCACCGAGAATGAGTGACTGCATCTTGTAGAAGTAGACGTTCTTACCGAGGGCGCGGACGGCATCCTCGTCTTCACGGATGCCCTTGATGACGCGACCCCAGGGGCTGCGCATGAGCTGCCAGGTCAGCAGACAGGCAAGGGCCACAACGATCCACGCGACGATGCGAATCCACCAGTCGTACGCGTTCATCTCGAACGGCCCCCAGCCGTACGTTCCGTCGGGGATCGGGTTCAGGGCCGCAAAACCGCCCTTGTAGCCGCTCAGGCCGTCTGCAGAGCCTGTTAGGGCATCAAACGTGTTGGTGGTGAAGGTTAGCCTGAGAATCTCCGCCGCCGCGATCGTCACAATCGACAAGTAGTCGGCTCGCAATCGCAGTGTGGGAATGCCGAGAATCAGGGCAAAAACAACCGAGGCGCCCACCCCAACCAGCACGGCACCCCAGACGGGGAAACCGAAGCTCAAGGTCGAGATTGCGTACCCGTATGCACCGATCGCCATGAATCCCGCCTGACCGAAGTTCAGCAGGCCGGTGTAGCCGAAGTGGATAGCGAGACCGAGGGCCGCGAGCGCGTAGGCAGCGGTGGTCGGACTGATGAGCTCAACGGCCGCGTTCGAGAGTATTTGCAGGAAATCGATCATGAGTAAGACCTAACCAATTCTCTCTTTGCGGCCCAGGATGCCCTGGGGGCGAACCAACAGAACCACGATCAGGACCACTAGGGCTCCGACGTACTTCATGTCTGAGGGGATCCACAGCGTCGAGACCTCGATGAAGAAACCGACCACGAGCGAACCAACCAGGGCACCGAAAGCAGTGCCGAGGCCGCCGAGGGTGACCGCCGCGAAGATCAACAGCAGAATCTGGAAGCCCATGTCCCAGCTCACCCCGGGGCGGAAGTAGGCCCAAAGAATACCGCTCAAACCGGCGAGACCGCCGCCGACAATCCAGACGATCCTGATCACACGGTCGACGTCGATTCCGCTGGCCGCGGCCAGACTCGGATTGTCGCTCACAGCTCGAGTAGCCTTGCCGACCCGGGTGCGGAGCAAGAAGAACGCGACTGCCGCCAGAACTACGACGCTGATGCTCATCGAGAGAATATCGGTCGTAGACAGTGAAATCAGCCCGAAGTCAATGTCCGGCGCATCAGCACCGGGGAGCTGTCGCGTCCCGCCGCCATAGAAGAACTGGAACGTGTACCGCAGGGCGAGGGACAGTCCGATGCTCACGATCATCATGGGAATCAGGCCGATCCCCTTGCGACGCAGTGGCTTCCAGAGCCCCGCGTCGAGTCCGTAACCGAATGCCGCGCTGAGCAGAACCGCTCCGATGATCGCGAGCCACAATGGCCAGGCAAAGTCGACCGCGAGACTCAAGACCATGAGGGCGCCGAAGGTCACCATCTCCGCGTGAGCGAAGTTGTTGAGCCCGGTCGTTCCGAAGATCAACGAGAGGCCGATCGCGGCGAGTGCGAGGAGTAGACCGAAGTTCACACCGTTGACAACGCGGTCAATGAACTGGTCGAAAAAGCTGACGGTGACACGTTCACCTTGACCCAAGAAGAAGTTCACAGACTTATTGTTCGTGAGTGCGAATTCAGCCTCGATCGTGGATCCGCCCTCGGCGACGATGATGCCCGGCGGCAGCGTCGACTCGTCCAAGGTCACGGTGTAGGTGCCCTTCTCGGGAACACCGATCTTCCACTTGCCCTCGGCGTCAGTCAGGACCTCGGCACTGTAGCCGTTGCCTGAGACTGTGATCAGGACGTCCTCCAGAGGCTCGCCGTCGTACTTGACGTTGCCCGAGAAGATGAACTCGTATTCGGTGCCGATCTCATCGGCGGTCGCCGCGGTCGGTGCGAGCAGCGCGAATCCCGCAATCAGGGCAATGAACATCAGAATCAGGGCGCGCAACCAGCGCTTGTCACTCAAGCCAGTGACTTCCACGGAACCTCCAAGACGAGCCAGTCGGAATAGGACATCCCGCGGGTTCTGGCGCAGCGTCGACGTTGACGATACTTCCCGATTGTGTCTCGGGTGTTTCATCGACACAACCAGTCAGGCCATTATGCGCGTGGAATAGCCACAGGTCGAACCGGTTAATATTAGATATGGACCAGCCTGACCCTTTTGGCTTCATCGGACTCACCTATGACGACGTGATGTTGCTCCCCGGGCACACGGACGTTATCCCCAGCGAGGCCGACACGAGCTCGCGTCTGACGCGGCGGATTCGGGTCAATTCGCCTCTGGTGTCATCCGCGATGGACACGGTAACCGAAGCACGCATGGCCATCTCTATGGCGCGCAACGGCGGTCTCGGAGTGCTCCACCGAAACCTGTCAATCGAGGAGCAGGCTGCCTACGTCGACAAGGTGAAGCGCAGTGAGTCGGGCATGATCACCAACCCGGTGACCACTACGCCGGACGCGACCGTGGCCGAAGTGGATGCCCTGTGCGGTCAGTTTCGTGTCTCGGGTCTGCCGGTCGTCGAGGGCGATGGCAAGCTCGTCGGCATCATCACCAACCGTGACATGCGCTTTGTGTCATCGTTCGAGAAGTACACGACGCTCGTGCGCGACGTCATGACGAAGACTCCGCTCATCACCGCCCCTGTGGGCATCGACCCGGATGGCGCGATAGCAATTCTCGCTCAGCACAAGATCGAGAAACTTCCCCTTGTGGATGCCGACGGTCACCTCCGCGGGCTCATCACGGTCAAGGACTTCGATAAGTCCGAGCAGTACCCGTTCGCGACCAAAGACGAGGAGGGTCGCCTGCGGGTAGGCGCGGCGATCGGGTTCTTCGGAGACGCGTGGGAGCGCGCTGGTGCGCTGCGTGACGCGGGCGTCGATGTCATCGTCGTTGACACAGCGAACGGCGACTCGGCGGGGGTGCTCGACATCATCCGTCGACTCAAGGGCGACAGTGCGTTTGCGGCGATCGACATCATCGGCGGCAACGTAGCAACGCGATCGGGAGCCCAGGCTTTGATCGATGCCGGTGCGGATGCCGTGAAGGTTGGCGTCGGCCCCGGGTCGATCTGCACCACTCGAGTCGTCGCGGGGGTCGGCGTTCCCCAGGTGACGGCCGTATACGAGGCATCGCTCGCGGCGCGGGAGCACGACATCCCGGTAATCGCTGACGGCGGACTGCAGTACTCGGGGGATATCGCGAAGGCGCTCGTGGCCGGGGCCGAAACCGTGATGCTCGGGTCGTTGCTCGCCGGAACCGACGAGAGCCCGGGCGACCTGATCTTTGTCAACGGTAAGCAGTTCAAGAGCTACCGAGGTATGGGGTCGCTGGGAGCTTTGCAAACTCGCGGAGAGAAGACGTCGTATTCGCGTGACCGCTACTTCCAGGCCGACGTGCCGAGCGATGAGCAGCTGATCGCGGAGGGCATCGAGGGGCAGGTGCCGTACCGCGGTCCGATTTCGTCGGTCGTCTACCAACTGCTCGGCGGGCTGCGGCAGTCGATGTTCTACACGGGTGCGCGCACGATCGACGAGCTGCGAGCCAAGGGCAAGTTCGTGCGGATCACCGCGGCCGGCCTCAAGGAGTCGCATCCGCACGACATCCAAATGGTGGTCGAGGCGCCGAACTACCGGCGGTAGGGGCAAAGCGGCTACGACGAGTACGTCGACACCCGGGTTCCCGTCTCATGGGACTCGATCACGGCAAGGGCTAGCACCAGGGCACGCCGCCCGGCACGGGCGTGCACGGGTGGGTCGTCGCCGGCGCGCAAGGCTGTGAGCAGGGCATCCACGTGCCGATCGAAGGTGTACTCAAACGTGCGAGCCTCGTCGTTGAAGTACCCGGCCCGCCATACCCGAGCGGTCTCGTCGCCAGCGCGCTCGATCGTCAGTGATCGCACGGTGTCGTGGATGACCGCCCGCCCGAGTGTGCCGTTGAGCTCGACTCGCTGCGAGTCCTCGTAGGCATAGCTCGAGTCGTAGCTGCCGAGCATCGTGCCGACGGCGCCGTTCTCAAACTCGAGCGCGATCGCCATCGTGCTCCACGCACCGTAGGTCATCTTGGTCATCTGCGCAGACACCGAAACGATCGGCCCGGCGAGGTGCTCGAGCATGTCGAAACCGTGGCACTGGGTCTCGATGAGGTTCGCGTGCGGTGACTCGGCCATGTTCGCCTCGCCACCGAAACGCCAGGTTGAGAACACGAGCTCGCCGAGCTCGCCCGCAGTGATCGCTGCGCGGGCGCGCTGCACGGGCTCGGCAAAGCGGTGGTTGAAGTTGATCGCGAAGAACGTGTTGCGTTTCTTGGTCTCTTCGAGGAGCCGGTCGGCCTGATCCAACTCGAAGACGAGGGGCTTCTCCACGAGCAACGGGACTCCTGTCTGCGCAAGCTGCAGCGTGACGGGATAGTGGTGCTCGTTCGGCAGGCACACACTGACGAGATCGGGATGCTCGGCGCCGAGCATCCCCTCAATGTCGGTATAGGCAACTGCCCCGTACTCCGAGGCTCGCGCGCCCGTGCGGTCGGTATCGCGTCCGACGATAGCGACCAGTTCGGTGTCTGGCCGCCGCGAGAAGATGCGGGCATGTTGGCGAGCCCACCCGCCGGTTCCGACGACTGCGACTCGCAACGGTGTATTCATGCGGCCCAGCCTAGACTTGGGGCGTGAGTGACATCGAGATCGGCCGCGCCAAGCGCGCGCGTCGCGCGTACGCCTTTGACGACATCGCGATCGTGCCATCCCGCCGCACCCGCGACCCGCAAGACGTCTCGGTGAGCTGGACGATCGACGCCTACACCTTCGAGATCCCGGTGCTCGCCGCCCCGATGGACTCGGTAGTCAGCCCCACCACGGCGATTGCGATCGGCAAACTGGGCGGCCTCGGCGTTCTCGACCTTGAGGGCGTGTGGACCCGCTACGACGATCCGGAGCCCATTCTCACGGAGATCAGGGGCCTGCCCGCCGCAACCGCGACCAAGCGCATGCAGCAGATCTACGCCGAGCCGGTGAAGCCGGAACTGGTCGCTGCCCGCCTGGCTGAGATTCGCGCCGCGGGGGTTCCCGTGGCCGGGGCGCTCAGCCCGCATCGCACACAGGAGTTGTACAAGACGGTGGTCGACGCCGGTGTCGACCTGTTCATCATTCGCGGCACAACGGTGAGCGCTGAGCACGTGTCGAAGAGTGTCGAGCCCCTGAACCTCAAGAAGTTCATCTACGAGCTCGACGTTCCGGTCATCGTGGGCGGTGCCGCGACCTACACGGCCGCGCTGCACCTCATGCGCACTGGCGCGGCCGGCGTGCTTGTCGGCTTCGGCGGGGGTGCGGCTTCGACGACGCGCGCGAGCCTCGGCATCCACGCTCCGATGGCGACAGCCGTCGCGGATGTCGCGGGTGCCCGTCGCGACTACATGGACGAATCTGGCGGCCGCTACGTGCACGTGATCGCCGACGGCGGTCTCGGAACATCGGGCGACATCGTCAAGGCAATCTCGGTCGGTGCCGACGCAGTAATGCTCGGCAGCACGCTTGCCCGGGCAACGGACGCGCCGGGTGGCGGCTGGCACTGGGGCGCCGAGGCGCATCACCCCGAGCTTCCCCGCGGCAACCGGGTCGAGGTGGGGAGCCTTGCTCCGCTAGAGGAGATTCTGTTCGGGCCGTCGAGTCTGGCCGATGGTCGGGTCAACCTCATCGGTGCGTTGCGGCGGTCAATGGCGACAACCGGCTACTCCGATCTCAAAGAGTTTCAGCGCGTCGAAGTGGTCGTCGCGCCATACCGCGCGGGGTAGGTGGTTATGCCGAAGTCAGTCACCCGCTCGTCGAAGCTGGGCTCGCTTGAGCGCGCAGCCGCGATCGAGGTCTTGAAGGCCAAGGAGCTCGACATCCTCGTCATCGGCGGCGGCATCGTTGGCACCGGCAGCGCACTGGATGCCGCGACCCGCGGCCTGCGCGTCGGCATGGTTGAGGCGCGCGACTGGGCCTCCGGAACGTCGAGCCGTTCGTCGAAGCTCGTGCACGGAGGCATCCGCTACCTGGAACAGCTCGACTTCAGACTCGTGCGCGAGGCGTTAATCGAGCGCGGGCTGCTCTTGCAGCGCATTGCCCCGCACCTCGTGAAGCCCGTGCGCTTTCTGTATCCCCTCACCAAGCCGGTCTTCGAGCGGTTCTACATCGGTGCTGGCATGTTGCTGTACGACCTCTTCAGCTACACCGGCGGGCGCCCGCCCGGTGTTCCGCACCACCGCCACCTGACCCGAAGTCAGGTTCTGCGCGCGATGCCGAGCCTCAAGTCGAACGCGTTCACCGGCGGCCTGACCTATTACGACGCGCAGGTTGATGATGCGCGGTACGTGGCAAACGTCGCCCGCACCGCGAGCTTCTATGGCGCGCACGTAGCCAGTCGAGTGCGCGTTGAGGGATTCCTCAAGGTCGGCGAGCGCGTGGTGGGTGTCAAGGCCCACGACCTCGAGACCGGCGAGAAGTTTGACATCAAGGCTCGTCAGGTCGTGAACGCGACCGGTGTGTGGACGGATGACACCCAGGCGATGGTCGGCGAGCGGGGCCAGTTCAAGGTGCGCGCCTCGAAGGGCGTGCACCTTGTCGTGCCTCGAGATCGCTTCCAGTCGAAGCTCGGACTGTTGCTGCGTACCGAGAAGAGCGTGCTGTTCGTGATTCCGTGGGGTCGACACTGGCTCATCGGCACGACGGACACCGACTGGAACCTCGACAAGGCGCACCCGGCAGCAACCGCTGCCGACATTGACTACCTGCTGGAGCACGTCAACAAGGTGCTTGCCGTGCCGCTCACCCGTGACGACGTCGAGGGGGTCTATGCGGG
>JANOED010000311.1:0-4436 GCA_031413035.1 Leifsonia sp.
CCCTGGTCGATGAAGTTGACCGCAGTCGTCTTCGCGACGTCATTCGCCTCGAAGCCACCGGTGAACGTTGAGGTCTCGCCGGTGCCGGTCCAACCGAGCACCGAGACAGCCGTGCCGTTCTCGGAGTTGTAGTACGCAACACCCTGAGCGAAGCCGTCCATGAAGATCGTGACGGTGGGGAAGTTCATTCCACCCCAGGTCGCGACAACGCCGGACTTCGTGTAGCTCGCGGCTGCATAGCCCACGAGGAACGCGGCCTCTGCGGTGTTGAAGACGATCGGCTTCGTGTTCTCGAAGTCGACAACGCCGTCGAAGTCACCGTCGGCAGCGTCATCGATGAGTGCGAACTCGACATCGGGGTTTGCTGCGGCGGCCTCGAGGGTAGCTGCGGAGAGCGCGAACCCGACCGTGACGATGAGGTCACAGCCCTGAGCGACAAGGCTCTCAATGTTGGGTGCGTAGTCGGCGTCTGAGGCGGACTCGACCGTGATGGGCTCGACGCCCAGCTCGGTGGATGCCTCGGTCAGGCCTTCGAAGCCGAGCTGGTTGAACGACTTGTCGTCGAACCCACCGGCGTCTGAGACCATGCAGGGAAGGAAATCGAGTGCGACGTCTTCTCCGCCGTCTTCTTCGGGTGCTGCTGCACAACCGGCGAGCACAAGCGCGCTCGCGCCGATCAGTGCGATGCCGCTGAGTGCGCGGCCGCGAGAGGTGATTCTCAAGGTGTCCTCCAAGATGCTGCCCGGCAGGAAGTGCCGAGACATGATGCCTACAGGTTACCGAATGTGACGAAAAGACGACCGGTCAAAGCCCCACCCGACGCACAAAGGTTACAAAGTCGCGAC
This sequence comes from Leifsonia sp., assembly GCA_031413035.1. Taxonomy (GTDB): domain Bacteria; phylum Actinomycetota; class Actinomycetes; order Actinomycetales; family Microbacteriaceae; genus Rhodoglobus. Next base: position 846 of record JANOED010000311.1, read on the forward strand.
TACCGCGAAATAAGCGGGAAATGTTCACAACAATTCCAGAACACCGCTCAGGAGAGCGACAATTACAGCACGTCGTCTCGGCCCGACACCTTGAGGGCATCAACCACCGACTTAACGCGTTGTGCGTTGGCCGTCGTGGTCACGAGCAGGGCATCCGGGGTATCGACGACGACTATGTCGGAGACTCCGATCAGGGAGATGAGACGTCCACTTCCCGCGATGACCACTCCGGTGGACGAGTCCGCGAGCACGCGCGCATTCTCGCCCAAGATCGCCAGGTCGCTCTTGCGGCCACCCGAGTGCAGTTTCGCAATCGACGCGAAATCGCCAACGTCATCCCAGTCGAAGTCGCCGGGGATCACCACGAGGCGACCTGCTGCTGCTGCGGGCTCTGCAACGGTGTAGTCAATGGCGATCTTCGGAAGACCCGGCCACACCTTATCGACCACGGCACCGCGTCGCGGGGTGTCCCACGCCTCAGCGAGCTCGGTCAGCCCGGCGAGCAGTTCTGGATTGGACTCACCGAGCTGGGCCAACAGCACGTCGGCCCGGGTGATGAACATTCCGCCGTTCCAGAGATAGTCACCGGCAGCAAGATACTTCTTCGCGGTGGCGAGATTGGGTTTCTCAACAAAAGACTGCACCGCGACCGCGTGAGGCGCACCCTCAATGCTGAGCGGACCTGCGCAATGGATGTAGCCGAACCCGACCGCAGGTTCGGTCGGCGTTATGCCAATCGTCGCAACATAGCCGGCACCCGCGGCAGCGACCGCCTCTTGCACCGATCGACGAAAGGCTCGCGTATCTCGAATCACGTGATCGGCCGCAAACGAGCCCATGATGACCTCGGGCTCGCGTCGAACGAGGATCGCGGCGGCCAACCCGATCGCGGCGGAGGAGTCTTTGGGCTCGCTCTCCAAAACCACGTTGGGATCGGTGAGGTCTGGCAGCTGCTCTTCAACCGCGGCGCGATGAGCGCGTCCAGTAACGACCATGATGCGGTCCGGGCCGGAGAGCGGGGCGAGACGATCCCACGTATCGCGCAGAAGCGTTTGACCCGATCCGGTGAGGTCATGCAAAAACTTGGGCGCGTCTGCGCGAGAGAGCGGCCAGAGCCGTGAGCCGATACCGCCAGCCGGGATCACGCTGTAAAACCCCGGCAAAGGTCCCGTGGATGACGTCATGCGACCAACATAGACTTAAGGCGACATTCACCTCGTTGTAATGTCGTTCGATCAGGTCGCGACACCCCGTCCGCCTAGCGTGAAGACATGCGAGTAGCAGTCGTCAGCGAGAGCTTCCTGCCCACAACCAACGGGGTCACCACCAGCGTACGCAAGGTACTCGATCACCTCGCAGCCGGAGGCCACGAAGCGATTGTTATCGTTCCGGCGGCCGGAGCACCCAAGACCTACGCGGGATTCCCCGTGCACGAGGTTCCTGCGTTCGCCTACCGACAATTCCCGGTCGGGCTCCCCAACCCGTTCGTGCGTGGGCTTCTGGCCGACTTCAAGCCCGACGTTCTCCACGCGGCATCCCCCTTCCTTCTTGGGGCGCAGGCCATCGCGTCGGCGGGCCGCCTCGACATTCCCTCTGTAGCGATTTTTCAGACAGACGTTGCAGGTTATGCCCGGCGCAACAACCTCGGCGCTGCGACTAAGTTCGCATGGCGGATCGTGCGCTGGATCCATGAGGGTGCAGACATTACCCTCGTACCTTCGAGCGCCTCGATGACCGATCTGCAGAACGCAGGGCTTCAGCGCCTCCAGCGCTGGGGCCGGGGGGTCGACATTGAGGCCTATCACCCGCGCAACCGGTCGCTGCCGTCAGTGCAGCGGCTCCGCGCTCGGTTGGCTCCGCACGGGGAGACGATCGTGGGTTACGTGGGCCGGCTGGCCCCGGAGAAGCAGGTGGAGCGGATGAGCGCGCTGCGCGGGCTCGCCGGCATCCGTCTCGCCCTCGTTGGCGACGGACCCTCGCTCGGCTCTGTGACCCGCGAGCTGAAGGGTATGCCGGTGAGCTTCCTCGGCTCCCTCTCCGGCGCCGACCTCGCTGCGGCGTACGCAGCGTTCGACCTGTTCCTGCACACGGGCACCGAGGAGACCTTCGGCCAGACCGTGCAAGAAGCACACGCGGCGGGCCTTCCCGTCGTGGCGCCGCGCTCGGGCGGCCCGATCGACCTTATCGATCACGGAACCAACGGCTTCCTCTACAACCCCGCGGATGCCACGACCCTGCGCCCCTTCGTCGAAGCTCTCGTTCTCGACACCGAGTTGCGCTCCCGCATGGGCGAGGCGGGCCGGAGAGCGGTGCTGGGCAAGAGCTGGTATGGCGTCTGTGAGCAACTCGTCGGGTACTACCAGTCGGCGATCTCGACTCGTGCGGCTCTCGTCGCGTCCTAGGTTCGTCGCGTCCTAAGCCCTGCCAGACCGAGCTAGTCACAGCTGCGCTGGGCCTACGATCTCGAAAACCCGCGATCTTTCATGCCAGTTGGGCAATGGCGCTCCTGAGGCGGACTTAGACTAAAAAGGGTCCGGATAACGGATCTTTCGTCGGTCGCCTCGACGCGGCCACTTCACCTTGCAAGGAGGGGTTGCTCGTGCCAGAGAAGTCGGCGAGTACCCTGGCGAGCGAACCGCCCGCCATACCCATGATTCGGGCGCCCAAGCGTCTAGCGGGAACGCTCTACCGAGGTCGGGAGGGAATGTGGGGCTGGGTGCTGCATCGCATCACCGGCACCGCGATCTACTTCTTCCTCTTGGTGCATATCCTCGACACGTCACTCGTGCGCTTGAGCCCCGAGGCCTACAACGCGGTGATCAGCGCGTACAAGACGCCCATCATGGGACTCGGTGAGATCGCGCTCGTCGCCGCTATCGGACTGCATGCCCTGAATGGGCTGCGGATCATCATGATCGACTTCTCACGATGGGGCACCAAGCACCAGCGGCTGATGTTCTGGATCGCTATCGCGATCTGGCTGGTGCTGCTCGCAGGCTTCATTCCGCGCCAGCTCTCGCACATCTTCGGGGGTGCATGATGACGACAATCGAGGCTCCTCGCACTAACCCCGCGCGACCGAAGCGGCGCGGCATCAACTGGGAGAAGTGGGGCTGGATCTACATGCGCGTCAGCGGTGTGGTTCTGGTTGTGCTGATCTTCGCCCACCTCTTCGTCAACCTGTTCGCCGGCGAGGGCGTCAAGGCGATCGATTTCGCCTTCGTCGCCGGCAAGTGGGCCGATCCGTTCTGGGTGGTCTGGGACACCCTGCTGCTCTGGCTCGCCCTCATCCACGGCGGCAACGGTATGCGCACGCTCGTCAACGACTACGCAAGCAACACAACGGTTCGCAGAGTTCTGCTCGCCGCCATTTTCGCTTCAACGGCAATCCTCCTCATTTTGGGAACACTCGTGATTTATACGTTCGACCCCTGCCCCGCTGGCGCTGCTGCCGAACTGCTTCCGTCGTTCTGCCCGGTGAACTGATGCGGGATGTCGCAGACGGCTCGGTAATCGACGGAGTGCACTACCACCAACACGAGATCGTCATCGTCGGTGCCGGCGGAGCCGGCATGAGGGCTGCGATCGAGA
>JANOED010000312.1:0-6768 GCA_031413035.1 Leifsonia sp.
CGCTCGTCCCGTCGCTAAACGATGAGGCGGCCGGCGCCAAGCTGGCCATCGATCTCACCGCGGCGGGCGTGGCTAACACCGCGGCCTATGCGCTGATCAGCACCCCGGGTAACAGCCGCGAAGAACAGGTCGAAGCGGGCATCCTCTACGCACAGTTCAGCCTGCACGCCCGCACACTCGGGCTCGTGATGCAGCCGCTCAGCCAGGTGCTGCAGGAGTACCCGACCATGGCCGCCCCTTACGCGGCGATCCATGATCAGTACGCTCCCGAGGGCCAGACGATTCAGATGCTAGTGCGCATGGGGACGGCCACGACCGAGTACCCGGTGTCGATGAGGCGGGATGCGAACGCTCTCGTTCACACCCCGTGATTAACGGTCTCGTCGGCTGGCTTCTGCGCTCCCCCGCGCGCAGGCTGCTTGACGGGTCTCTGGTGCTCTTGAGGGTGCGCGAGCGCAAGTCGGGTGTCTGGTTCGAACTGCCGGTTCAGTACGCGCGAACCGACGGGGGACTGGTGATCATCCCGGGCAACCCCGAGAGCAAGCTTTGGTGGCGAAATCTCAGAGAACCGAGTGCGATCGAGGTTTTCATCGAAGGGGCGTGGAGAACCGCCGTGGGCCTTGTCGTCAACTCGGCAGACGCGAGTTACGCCGCGCTGCTCGCAAGCTACGGCGAACGGTGGCGCAGCGTGAAAGTTCCCCCGAGCAATCCCGTCGTCGACGTGACGTGGACTGACTAGCAAGCACCTTGCGCTCAGTACCTCTCAGGCTCAACCCCCCGCACGAACGATCGCCCGCTGATTGTGGTTGGCACGATCCGTACCCATCGGTACTTGAGGGTCGGTAGCCACGGCGCGAGAGGCAACCGGTCTGCCTTGTCGATGTCGGTTTGACTCTCCAGTTGCTCGGCCGTGCCTTTAATCACGACGCTGAACGCCGAGGTCGCATCCCAGCCATCGATCTCGAAGGCAACGTCGGGATTGACTGAAAGCTCAAACAGCTTCGTACCTGGAGCGGTGCGAAAGTAGAGCGCCCCGTCGTGCACGGCGAAGTTGACAGGAAAGATGTCGACCTTGCCCGCAGGCGCTAAGGCGAGCCGACCCAGCTCCGCCGAGTCCAACAGTCGCCAGCATTCGGCCGTATCGAGCTCGATGACAGGCTGCTCACCGCTCATCTCGAATCTCCTTCGCCGGTGAATTTGTTCCTAAGCTACTCTTTTGCGCATGTGCCGCAACATTCGCGTACTCCACAACTTCGAGCCGGCGACCACCGACGAGGAGGTGCGGGAGGCCGCGCTCCAGTTCGTCAGAAAAGTCAGTGGATCCACCCACCCCTCCCGCGCGAACACCGAGGCGTTCGAGCGCGCGATCACCGAAATCGCTTTGGCAACTCGCCACCTGTTGGACGAGTTGGTGACCAACGCCCCACCCAAGAGTCGTCAGGCTGAAGCGGTGAAAGGCCGAGCCCGCCACGAGAAGCGCATGGAGCGTGAGGTGCGCATCCGCACCGGGGTGCCCGAAGGGATCTGAGCCCAGAACCCCAAACGTCGGTGCACGAGTGCAGAATTGGCGCATGGCCGAGGCGCATGTGATCAAGCCGCTCACCCCCGAAACCTTTCCCGCGTGGCTAGCGCTCGCGGAAAAGCACAACGGGGTCTGGGGTGGTTGCTATTGCTCCTACTTCCACGGCCACACCGCAGCGACGGTCAAGAGCGACTACGACCGGCCGACGTTCAAGCAGCGGCTTGTTAACGAGGGAGTCGCGCACGCCGCTCTCGAGGGTGCGTTGAGGCTGATCGCAGAAGCAGGCGGAGGCGAAGTGGTGTCGTTTCCGAACGAGCTCGAGCCCGGCAAGAGAACGTCGTCGTCATTCCTACACAACGGAACCCGAGCCATGTTCGAGCAGGCCGGCTTCATCTTCGAACGCCACATCGGCAAGAGCAAGACCGTGATGCGCAGGACGATCGCCCCTGATACCTTGTAGCGCCCCCTCCAATTTCGACAAGGACTGACCATGTTGGCGCAGATCGGCGAGACGCTCCCGCTGGCGATTGGTATCGCGCTCTCTCCATTGCCAGTTATTGCAGCGATCCTCGTCTTGCTATCGCCCGGGGCACGCGCTCGCGGCACGATGTTTATGGCCGGATGGCTTGCAGGGATACTTTTCAACGTCGTTCTTTTCAGCCTTCTCTCGGCATTCATACCCCCCACCCAGCCGTCGGCGTCGCAGCCCATCAAGGCGACGGTTCAGATCCTTCTGGGCGTTCTGCTTCTCCTTCTCGCTATCCGCCAGTGGCGCAACCGACCGAAGGCGGGCTCGGATCCGGTGATGCCGAAGTGGATGAGCGCCCTCGACACCATGCCGACCGGTCGGGTGCTTCTTCTCGGTTTCGCCCTCGCGGCGGTGAACCCCAAGAACTTGGTACTCGCCCTCGGTGCCGGCTTGTCTATCGGAACAGCCCAGCTTTCCGTCGGGGCTCAAGTGATCACGACCGCGGTCTTCGTACTCATCGCTGGGTCTTCAGTTTCGATTCCGGTGCTCGCAAATCTCATCGCGTCTAAACGGATGGAAGTGCCTCTCAAGGCACTTCGCATCTGGCTGGTGAGCAACAATGCCGTCGTTATGGGCGTGGTTGTATTTGTCATCGGGTCTGTCATGATCGGGAACGGGATCGGGAGTTACTAGTGAGACGTCCGCTCGCGGGGCTCACTCGCCACAACTTTGGCCGAGAGCTGCTTGCCGGTGTAACGCTCATGGCAATTGCTGTTCCGCTGAACATTGGCTACGCGCAGATCGCCGGTCTACCCCCCACGGTCGGTCTCTACGCGATGATCGTGCCATCCATCGCCTACGCACTCTTGGTTTCATCCCGTCAAGTCGTTGCGGCGCCGGATGCTGCGGCCGCCGCACTGGTCGCTTCATCGCTCGGCGGGCTTGCAATCGCGGGAAGTGCCGACTACGTCGTGCTCGCGTTTGCGCAAGCAATAATCTGCGGTGTCGCCTTCCTGGCGGCGAGTGTACTCAAGCTCGGATTCCTCGCCAACTTCCTATCCAAACCGATCCTGATCGGGTTCATAGGCGGTCTCGCTCTCGACATTCTGGTGAGCCAAGTTGCCAAGATGCTCGGGGTCAAGATCACTAGCGGCGCCGAGTTTCTCGAGAAAACCCGGGAACTGGTACTGGGCTTGCCCACCGCGAACGCGTGGGCCATCCTGATCTCGGTGCTGTCACTAGCAATCCTCCTGGTGGGTAGGCGGATAGCGCCGATCGCACCATGGGCACTCGTCGTGCTCGTTGCAGCGACCATCTTCGTGGTCAGCGCTGACCTCGCGTCTCGCGGAGTTTCGGTTCTGGGCGAGATTGAGGGCGGACTTCCCCAACTCACCTGGCCCATTCTGCCGTGGAGCACGTGGCTGGCCCTCGTGCCATCCGCCCTCGCGCTCACGCTCGTAGGCATGGCAGAGGGGCTTCTCGTTTCACGCACCTACGCCGAGCGCAACGGATACGCGACGAAACCGAACCGAGACCTGCTCGCATTCGGCGTGGGCAACATCGCGGCGGGCGTCGCTGGCGGCTTCGCGATCGGGTCGTCAACATCACGCACCGCCGCAATGGACCAGGTCGGATCTCGAACGCAACTGCCCAGCATCGTCATGGCGCTCGGCACCCTTGCGCTGCTGGTATTCGGCGCAAGCCTGTTGTCGAGCATCCCGTCCCCCGCGATCGGCGCTGTCGTCGCACTCGCCGTGATTCCCCTTCTTGGCCTCAGAGAATTTCGAGCCTTGTGGAATGCGTCACGATTCGAGTTCGCGATCGCGGTCGTCTGTTTTCTCGGGACTCTTCTGCTGGGGCCAATCATTGGGTTGGGAATAGCGTTCGTAGTCTCCCTCGTGAACCTCGCCCGACGAGCCGCCAACCCACCGATCGCCGTTCTCACTTCAACCGAGGATGTGGTGGTACTGCGCTTCGCGGGCCCCCTGTTCTTCGCCAATTCGGCCGGGTTCGAATCGGCCGTCCGTGCAGCGGTGGAATCACCGGAGGGCCGGGTGCACAATCTTGTTCTCGACTTGGAGGCGGTGAGCGACATCGACGTCACCGCGGCGGAAGGGTTGGAAAGCACTCGCTCCTGGCTGGATGAGAATCACGTGACTCTGTCATTTGCGCGCCTACGCGAAGACCTGCGGGAGCGGCTTGCTCACTTCGGACTCCTCGACGGAGTCACCGTATACGAGACCAACCGCGATGCCGTCAATGCGCTCTCTAAACCCGGAACGTCAACGCAATAGAGAGCAATTCCCTAACCGTCCTCGTGGTGTTCTTGTAGTCATTCGGGCCCAGTGACATCGGTTGGCTTCTCCTTGCTCGAGCTTTCGCCTATGTGTGCTGATCAGGTTGCCAGTTCGATCTCGCCGGCGCGCCAGGTCTTGTCGAAGAATGAGGCAAGGGGCGAGTAGAGCCGCAAAAGCTGGAACCATCCCTTGTCTGGATCAGTCTGAACCCAGTTGCCCTCAGCAATACCATCGGGACGATTGGGTGCGAAGTAGATGGTCGTGGAACCATCAGCATCCGGCGATGCTGCCGGGCTCGGGTAGTTCTGGCTGCCGGCGCGGGGATATCTCTGTGGGGTGCGCAGCATCGACCGGGTCTGGTTGTCGTAGACGGTAGTGGACCAGAACGCTGCAGCAGGGATGCCCGCCGGCAGCGTCATCCGGTAGGTCCTCGACCCGTCGAGTGCCTCACCGTTGCTGTCGAGATTGGCCACCAGATACTGCGAGCCGATACCCACTAGCCGCATGCACATGGCTGGCGTGATGAGGGTGGCAGTGTAGAACATCGCGGTGCGCGCGTTCAGCCGGCGGGTGTGGAGGCTCGGGTATGGCGTCACAGTACCGTCAGCGGCGATGGTCGGCGGCGGGTCGAGAAACTCGAATCCTCCTTCGAAGAGCGGGTTCCACCAAGCGGTCGGTTCGTCGTAGAACCGCCACCGGTCGTCGGGGTGTGCGCCAGTACCCAGCATTCGCGACGCTGCGTTGGCCGTTGAGACGGCGTCATCCAAGATGCCGCGCAGGCGAGCATCCGGGGCGAAGGTCTCGCCCTTGCGGATGCCGATGGCTGCGAAGAGCCCGGCAAGCTCGGGTTCCAGCGCCTCGGCCGGCTCGTGCTGGATGATCTCGTCGAGCATCTCGAAGTGGCCGAAGTCGTTCGGAGCCACGGTGTTCATGCGCAGGCCGGTACCCTCCACGAACCGGGGTGTCTGCGGCGTCGCAGGTGGCCCGATCGGGCCGTTGCCCTGCAGGTACTGACCGACGCTGCTCCCAAAGCCACCCGCCGCGTACGGGTAGAGCTGGAGGTTCGCGCGGATGTTTGCTGCGGCTGGCGCTGGATCGCCGTCGACGAGGAACGCGCGCCCGGCCACGGTCACGAGACTGGTGCGCGACCGGTAGACAAAGAACCCGCCCTCGGGCAGAGGGCCGTCGTAGCCCGGGGGAACCAGAAGGTAGCGACCTCCGAGCCCGCGGTCGGGGCCGGGAGTGCCAAAATCGCCAATCCAGCCGAACCAGAAGTCATCAATCACGCCAAGGACGCTCGCCGGAATGTCGATTACCATCGGGCCATTGGCGAGGTCGACGTTGCCCCAGAAGTACACGGTGTCGGCGTTCGCCGTTAGGAACAACGACTCAGAGTCCATGAGCTCGGAGAAGATAATGAAGTCATTGTCAGCGATTCCCACGTCGGCGAAGCCCTTGCGCAGCGCCCACAAGCTCACGCCCTGGATCGAGTTCATGAACGCCTGCACACCGTGTAGATAGTTCAGCTCGTCCCGCAACCTCGCAGCCGCCTCGGGGGTGGAGTAACCATCCTGGAACTCAAGGCGACCAAACTTTGACTCGACCACATCCGCTGTGGCGATGCTGTTCGGAATTTCCCCGCGATCAGTGGTTCCCATAGTCGACTCCTTCGTCTCGCCCGTGAAGTATGTATCTCATTGGAAAAGGTAAACCATTTCCTAGCTGAAGTGGGTGCTGAGGAAGTCAACAAGCGAGACCATAGGCTGATCGCGAGTGCGCGACGCCTCGCACGCCCCCGGCTTGAATGAATTGGAGACAGCAATGCCGAGCACCCCTCTGATCGCGAGCGGATTCGGGTCGGTCGACCTGACGAGCATCCCTGCGACCGAAGTCTACGAACTGACCAATGTCTTGAAAGGTGACCCTCAGTCGCACTATGTCGATGTCGCGACTGTTGGCGACACGACCCTTGGCGTCTGGCAGGTGACCGAGGGCTCGTTCTCCTCGAGCGACCTCGACGAAGCCTTCGTCGTGCTGAGTGGAGCTGGGACGCTCACCTTCGTTGCAACCGGCGCTGTCGTTGCGCTCGCGCCTGGCGTGCTCGTGCGTGTCACGCCCGAGACCGACATCGAGTGGGAAATCACCTCCCCGATCCGCAAGCTGTACATCGAGTAGCGGGGAGGTAGTCCGGCACGGCGACGTTAACGAGCTCCGATCGATGGTGATCATGGCGAATTCTCCCTGATCTCGGTTCACAGCCTGCAGTGGAAGAGTAGTGGCAGCCCGATCCCCACCGTGAGTCGAGCCGAGACTCAGCGGAACACCGGCGGAAAACATGAAAGCACCATGCATCAGGTAGAGACCAAGCACTACGACCTCATCGTCATCGGAGCAGGACCGGCCGGCACAGCAGCAGCCCTGCGCGCCGCAGAACTCGGCGCGACCGTTGTCGTCGCTGAGGCTGATCGTACCGGCGGCAC
>JANOED010000313.1:0-2837 GCA_031413035.1 Leifsonia sp.
ACCGGTTGCCCGTACTCGTTGTGCACGTGCCACAGCACGACGGCCGGATGCGCGCCGTAGCGCTCGGCGAGTTGGCCCGCGATCCGCACCGATGCGTCCCGGTATTCGGGGGATGACGGCGAGGCCATGCCGCGAGCGCCGAAACCCATGGGCACTCCCTCACGGGTGACGGGACGAGCATCCGGATACTTCGCGAAGAACCACGCCGGTGGTGAGGCTGTCGGTGTTGCGAGATCGACGGCGATGCCGTTCTGGTGCATGAGGTCGATGACGTCGTCGAGCCAGCCGAACTCGAATACCCCCTCGCTGGGCTCGAGGAGCGCCCATGCGAAGATCCCGACGCTGACCATCGTGACGCCGGCTTCGCGCATGAGCGCGACATCCTCGAGCCAGATCTCGCGCGGCCACTGCTCGGGTGTGTAGTCGCCGCCGTAGGCGATTCCCTCGACTGCTGGCCACACTCCGTCAACTGTCATGCTGCCAGTCTCGCAGTTTGGTTAGTGCTGCCGAGGCGCTCGCGAAACTCGCAGAAAAATAACGGAACGATAACTAGACACCGTTATGTTTCCGTTATACATTCATAGGGCAGAAGTTGTTTGCTGTGGCAGCTGATGCGGAATGTGATTGCAGGACACTCTTGGTGCAAGGGAGAGGGTCGGTTCCTAGCCTCTGGAACCGACCCTCAATCCTGTTTAGCAGGCGTGTGGTCTCGACTCCGCTCGACCACCGGTAGTTTTGACTAGGTGAGCGACCGTGCCGCATCCGTCATCGCCTGGGAGGCTCTGTTCCGCGCGCAGGTGACCGTGCTTCGAGCCCTGCATACCGAGTTCCCCACCGGTGAGATCTCGCTCAACGAGTACGACGTGCTCTTCAACCTCAGCCGTCAGCCCGGCCACCAGCTTCGCCTGCGCGACCTCAACAAGCACCTCCTGCTCACTCAACCGAGCATCAGCCGACTCGTCGACCGGCTCACCGCGCGCGGGCTGTTGCGCAAGGAGGCCGACGCCAGCGACGGGCGCGGCACGGTGGTGTGCCTGACGGATGCGGGCTACTCCCTGTTCCGGGCCCTCGCGATACCGCACTCCGAGTCGATCGCCCGCCAGATGGCGACGTTGACGCCCGACGAGCTCGAAACACTCACCCGGCTCACCGACAAGCTCCGGCACGGTGTGGAACAGTGATGGGCACGGCGCTGTAGTGTCGGGCCCCACGATCGTGTGGCTGCGCGATGACCTCCGCCTTGCCGACAACCCCGCGTTGTCGGCGGCGGCCGAGCGGGGTGAGCCGGTCGTGCTTGTGTATGTGCTCGATGAGGTGAGCCCGGGCATCCGCCCGCTGGGCTCGGCGAGCCGCTGGTGGCTGCACCACTCGCTCACCGCGCTGGCGGCGTCGGTTGACGGTCGCCTCGTGCTGAGGCGCGGGGCTGCGGAGGAGGTGATTCCCGCGATCGTCGCCGAGACGGATGCCGCGGCCGTCTACTGGAATCGTCGCTACTCAGCCGCCCGCGACATCGACGCGCGGCTCAAGACCTCGCTGCGTTCCACCGGCGTCGAAGTCGAGAGCTTTCAGGGGTCGCTGCTGCACGAGCCCTGGAGTGTTACGACGGGCGACGGCAACCCCTACCGGGTGTTCACGCCGTTCTGGCGCGCGTGTCTCGAGCGGCCGGTGCGGGAGCCGCTGGCGGTGGCCGAGGTGACATACGCAACCGCGGCATCTGACACGCTCGCCGACTGGGACCTGCTGCCCACCCGCCCCGATTGGGCCAGCGGCCTGCGTGAGTCGTGGACCCCGGGTGAGGCCGGCGCCCACGCTCGCCTCGACGCCTTCATCACCGACGGCCTGCCGCTCTACCACCGCCGGGACGAGCCTGCCGTCGCGGCCACGAGTCGCCTCAGCCCGCACCTTCGGTTCGGTGAGGTCAGCCCGTTCCAGATCTGGGCCGCGGCGCAGGGGCGCGACAAGAACTCGGCGAAGTTTCTCAGCGAGGTGGGCTGGCGAGAGTTCAGCTGGAATATCCTGTACCACTCGCCGAACTTGGCGACCGAGAACTACCGGTCCGCGTACGACAGCTTTCCCTGGGGGGAGCCGGGCCCCGGCGAGCTTGCGGCCTGGAGCGAGGGGCGCACGGGCATCCCGCTGGTCGATGCCGGCATGCGCGAACTCTGGCACAGCGGCTACATGCACAACCGGGTGCGCATGGTCGTCGCGAGCTTCTTGGTGAAGAATCTGCTCGTCGACTGGCGGGTGGGCGAGCAGTGGTTCTGGGACACCCTCGTCGACGCCGACGAGGCCAATAACCCGGCGAGTTGGCAGTGGGTCGCGGGCTCGGGGGCGGATGCCGCACCCTACTTCCGCGTTTTCAACCCCGAACTGCAGGCGGCCAAGTTCGACCCCGATGCCAAGTACATCTCTCGGTGGGTGCCCGAGTACGGAACCCCCGAGTATCCCGACCCGATCGTCGACCTGGGCGAGACCCGGCGCGAGGCGCTCGCCGCGTATGAAGCGGTCAAGGCTGCGGGGGCCGACCGCCCATAGTCTCAACCGCCCGAGCGCCGACGAGGGCACCGGTCATCGCTGCGGCCGAAGGGTCGTTCGTGCGCACCCAGTCGGCGAGGAAGCCCGCGACGAACGCGTCGCCCGCGCCCGTCGGGTCGACGACCGCGGCAGCGGAGGCAATGACGTGCTCGGTGGTGTCCCCGTGCGCAACGATCACGCCGGCGGATCCGAGGGTCAGAGCGACCACGTCAAAGGTTTCGGCGAGCTTAAGCGCAATCGCTTCTGAACCGGCCAGGCCGGTCAGCAAGCTGCCCTCCTCCAAGCTCGGGAAGAGAATTGAT
>JANOED010000314.1:0-3052 GCA_031413035.1 Leifsonia sp.
TGCCGAGAGTCGTTGCCGCGAGGGTTTCGGGGATCAGGCTGACCTCGAACCAGTCGTCCCCCACGGCTGAGACCGTGAGCGAGACGCCGTCGACCGTGATCGAGCCCTTGCGTGCGACGAGCGCCGAGACGTCCCCTGCCAAAGTGAAGCGCAGCACGCGCCAGGCGCTACCCTCGTCGATGCTCAGGACGGTGCTGGAGCCATCAACGTGCCCCTGCACGATGTGGCCACCGAGGCGGTCGTTGACCTGCGCGGCTCGTTCGATATTGACCGACTGACCCGGGGTGACCTTGCCGAGCGTGCTCATCGCGATGGTCTCTGCCATCACGTCGGCTGTGAACCAGTCCGAACCCTGATCGACGACGGTGACGCACACACCGGAGACCGAGATCGAGTCGCCGTGGTGTGAATCGGAAACCGCAAGCGGGGCACGCACCGTCAGTCTCGCGGCATCGCCGATGCGATCCCAAGCGATGACCTCACCCAGCTCCTCAATGATTCCGGTGAACATGGTTAGTTGCCTCCTGCTGGCCGGGCGGTGACGAGAATGTCGGCACCGAGCCGTTCGACGTTCTCGATAGTGAGGCCGCGTGCCTCGGCGATCGTGCCGACTCCGATGTCTCCAATAGCCATGCCCGAGCCGCCCAGTAGTTTCGGCGCGAGAAAGACCTGGTACTCGTCGGCGAGTTCGGCTGCAACGACGGCGCTCGCGAGGGTCGGCCCGCCCTCTACGTAGGCGCGGCGCACACCCTGCTCGAACAGCCAGCTCATGGTCGCGGCGAGGTCGCGTGTGCCCGTCTCGAGAACACCGCGGGGGTGCTCCCAGAGCCGTGCTGTGCCGGGGATGGCTCGCTCGCCGATCACTATCGGCAGCGGCTGATGCTCGTGCAGGCTGCCGTCCGGGGTGCGGGCGGTAAGGCTAGGGTCGTCCGTCAGCACGGTGCCAGTGCCGACCAGGATGGCGTCGGATGCCGCTCGCTGCTCGTGAACCCGGGTGCGCGACTCGGGGCCCGAGATCCACTGGCTGGTGCCATCGGTTGCGGCCGCGCGTCCGTCGAGACTCGCTGCCCACTTAACGGTGACCCACGGGGTGCGGCGGCGGGTTGCGGTGAGCCAGGGCAACAGGAACTGGGTGGTCTCGGCGGCGAGGCATCCACCGATCACGTCGATGCCAGCCTCGCGCAAGCGTTCGGCACCGCCGCCCTCAAGGGCACCCGGATCACTGACGGCGTAAACAACACGAGCAATACCGGCGGCGAGGAGCGCCTCGCTGCACGGACCCGTGCGACCGGTGTGGTTGCAGGGTTCAAGCGTTACGACTGCAGTGAGCCCGTCGGCACGGTCGACCTGCGAGAGAGCGTCGATCTCGGCGTGGGGGGTACCGGCACCGTGGTGCCAGCCCTCGGCGACGATGGTGCCGTCGGCATCGAGGAGCACGCATCCGACTTGCGGGTTGCCGCCGGCGACCGGTCCGCGGGCGGCGAGCTCGAGGGCGCGGTGCATCGCGGGCTCGAACTGCTCAGGGGTGGCTTCCCCGGCGGTGCCTGCGGTGTTCATCCGGTGTCCTTCGTCTTCTGACAGACGGACTCCGGGGTGACCAAACGATCGGGTGCACGGCAACGCCGAACGCCCTTCTGCTCCTCCCATCCGGACTGAGGTGGATTTCTCTACCATTACCGTCGGTCCCGGAGTTCCACCAGGTCAACCGTTCCCTTGCGGGTCAGGCTCGCGGACTATCACCGCCGGTTCGGACTTTCACCGACCCCGGAGCACGTAACTACTACTTCTGAGTGTACCAACGGCCTTCGGTCGGCGGGTATTCCCTTCGGACCCGCCCTCGGCATGTACTAGACGCGGGGCAAGAACCCCACGCGGTCGTACACACGGGCGAGCGTTACGTCGGCGATCTCGGCAGCACGGTCGGCGTTCGCACTGAGAATGCGGTCGAGCTCGGCAGGGTCGTCGAGCAGTTCGAGAGCTCGGGTGCGGATCGGCTCGAATGTGGCAACAACGACGTCGGCGACCTCGGACTTAAGGTCGCCGTACCCGCGACCCTCGAACGCGACCTCGAGCTCGGCCACCGAGCGTCCCGACAAGACCGAGTGAATCGTGAGCAGATTGGAGATGCCCGCCTTCTTTGCCGGGTCGAAGCGGATCTCGCGTTCGGCATCCGTCACAGCCGATTTGATCTTTTTGGCGGTCTTCGACGGCTCATCGAGCAACCACAGAACTCCCGACTCGCTCGACGCGGACTTGCTCATCTTCGAGTCAGGATCTTGCAGGTCGTAGACTTTCGCGGTCTCCTTCAGAATCTGCACTTCGGGCACGACGAACGTGTCACCGAACCGCGAGTTGAACCGCGACGCGAGGTCACGGGTGAGCTCGATGTGCTGCCGCTGATCCTCTCCGACCGGCACGACGGTCGCGTCATAGAGCAGGATGTCTGCCGCCTGCAGAATCGGGTAGGTGAACAGTCCCACCGAGGTCGAGTCGGTGCCCTGTTTGGCAGACTTGTCTTTGAACTGGATCATGCGCCCGGCCTCGCCAAATCCGGTTATCGTGTTCAGAACCCAAGCGAGCTGAGGATGCGCGGCGACGTGTGACTGCACGAACAATGTCGAGACGCTAGGGTCGATCCCCCCCGCAATGTACTGAGCGGCCGTGCGACGCGTCTGCTGCCGTAGCTGTGCGGGATCCTGCGGCACCGTGATCGCGTGCAGATCAACAACACAGAACACGGCGTCGTGCGTGACCTGCATCTCCCGCCACTGCAGCAGCGCCCCCATGTAGTTGCCCACATGAAGGGACTCGGCTGAGGGCTGCATGCCAGAAAACAGGCGGGGCTTGGTCGTCACCGCTCTATCCTCCCAGAGTTGCTGACCGGCCCGCCCTAAACGTCGTAGTCCACTACGACTGGGGCGTGGTCGCTCCAGCGCTGGTCGTAGGCGGCGGCCCGGTCGACCCCGTACGCGATCACCGTCTCGGCGAGTGCGGGCGTCGCGATCTGGTAGTCGATGCGCCAACCGGTGTCGGTGTCGAAAGCCTGACCCCG